>DAHVXO010000097.1 GCA_027356675.1 Symbiobacteriaceae bacterium
CACTGTGCGGTTTTCAGGGTGTTCGGCGACGACCGCGAAAGCGGGCGAGCGCCAAGCAACAGACCCCTGCGTTTTAGGGTGGCTTTGCCGAGAGGGATCACCCGTTCCCATTCCGAACACGGCCGTTAAGCCTCTCAGGGCTCGTGGTACTATTCCTCGAGCGTGGGAGAGCGGGTCGCCGCCCAAACTATTTTTGTCCCGATCACGGACGGTTAGCTCAGCGGGAGAGCACATGCTTCACACGCATGGGGTCACTGGTTCAATCCCAGTACCGTCCACCATGGCGGAGACGGCATCGCCCGTTTCCGCTTTTTGCTTTTTTGAACCCTCATTGCCTGTGCCTATAGCTCAGAGGATAGAGCGCTTGCCTCCGGAGCAAGAGGCCCCAGGTTCGAATCCTGGTAGGCACGCCAGAGACTCAGTCTGCAGACCCCCGCGACCATCGGGTCGCTGGGGGTCTTTTCATACGCCGAAGGATCAACCCATAGACTGCCAGGCGGCCTTCACCCCCGATCTGGAAAACTCTACATGAAGGCATTGGTGTTCCATAGGGCGAATTGATCCCGATGTCTCTTCCGGATCAACTCCCCCGGCAGACTCTCTTTAAGAAGGAGGCATAGCCGGTGAAAGTATCATGGCTTCCGGTCGTTCGGGCCGGGCTTCGCTCCCGCCCACTGCAGATTGGAGTGGCGGCCGTGGCGGGTGTTCTGCTAATCGCCTCACTGGGGTGGGCCCTTCGGCCGCAACCGAGCCTGATGTTGGTGCAGGGGCTTGGCGGAACGGTGACTTTCTGGTCGACTGCGAAAGAGTTAGGCCAAGCGCTCAAGGACCGTGGCATCGAGATTGGGCCGAAAGACCGCATCTCCCTTCCGCTGAACACCCCGATCAAACGGAACAGCGAAATCCATGTCCAAATTGACAAGGCAATCCCTGTGGCCGTTGTCGTCGATGGTAAGCGGATCGAATTGGAGACACCTAGTCTGACTGTTGGTGACTTGTTCCGGGAGTTGTCCATCCCCCTGGGAGAGAACGATCGGGTATCTGCGAACCCGAACGCCCGACTCCAGATTGGCCAGACTATTACCGTCGTCCGGCACACAGACCAGGAGAAGGTCACCGAGGTGGCGATCCCGTTTGACACTGTCCGCCGAGAGGACCTGACCCTGGATCAGGGCGAGGTCAAGGAACTCCAGACGGGCGCTCCCGGGATCAAGGCAGTCAAGATAGTCACCCACCTGGAGGACGGCAAGGAAATCGGGTCGGAGGTGGTTGCGGAGACCGTTGTGCGCCCGCCCCTCGACCGGATTGTCGCCTACGGCACGACCAGCATCGTCTCTCGCGGCGGCCGCGACTATCGATATGTCAAGGAACTGGACCTGCGTGCCACCGGCTATACGGCAGGCAAGGAGAGTAATCCAAACGGAACGGGGTACACCTATACCGGGGTGAAGGCCACGCGTGGTGTTGTCGCTGTAGACCCCCGTGTGATCCCGCTAAACTCACGAGTATACGTTGAGGGATATGGGCCAGCGGTGGCCGCAGACATTGGCGGTGCCATCCAGGGAAATCGCATTGACCTCTGCTTTGATACCTTACCGGAGGCCCTCAATTGGGGCATCCGCACCGTCAAGGTCTACATCCTAAGCGACTGATCAACGCAGGGGTCAGAAGCCACTCAGGTGGCTTCTGACCCCTGTCTGTTCACCACAAGGAGAGAGCCACGCTGGACTTGACTAACCCCCAGTCCCTGAGAGCCTTCATGGCGGCCAACGGCATCCGGCCACAGCACCGTCTGGGCCAGAACTTCTTGGTTGACGTCAAGGTTCTGGACAGAATTGTCGAGGCGGCCAACCCGAGCTCCGACGATTTGGTCTTGGAGATTGGCCCAGGGTTCGGCGCGCTGACCGAGCGCTTGGCCGGCGCAGGCGGGCGAGTTCTTGCCATCGAACTGGACCGCAAGCTGGTTCAGATCCTCGGAAAGACTCTGCAGGCGGCGCATCCGAACCTGGAAGTCATCCAGGGCGATGCTGGGACGGCCGACCTGCGGAGCCTCTTGCTCCAGCGCCTGGCGCCCGGGCAGAGGGCTAAGGTCGCCGCCAACCTGCCATACTACATCACTACACCTCTTGTAATGCGGCTCCTGGAAGAAGATCTCCCCATCAGCGACATCGTGGTCATGGTGCAACGTGAGGTCGCAGGTCGCATGGTCTCCCCCCCGGGGAGCAAGGAGTACGGCGCACTCAGCGTCGCCGTGCAGTATTTCACGGAACCCTACATCGTGGCAAATGTGCCCCGCTCGGCCTTCATGCCCCCGCCGGATGTCGACTCCGCAGTTGTGGGTATGCGTGTCCGGCAATCCCCCCCCGTCGAAGGGTCCAGAGCGGACTTTTTCCGGGTCGTGAAAGCCGCCTTCGGTCAAAGACGCAAGACAATCGCAAATGCGCTCAGTGCTGGCCTGAATGTGGACAGGCAGCAGGTGCAAATAGCGCTCACCACGGTGGGCGTCGATGCCGGCCGCCGCGGCGAAACCCTCTCTCTGGAGGAGTTCGCTCGCATTGCGCGAATCCTATTGAAAGACACTTCGCAAAGCCCTGAAAACGGTGTGACAGACAAGGATTTACAGTGATATAATTGGTATTAAGCTGATGGTTTCACAGTCTGTAAGGAGGGATTCGCCTTGCAGGATGGTCTATTCCACAGCCCAACCAAAGGACCGCTCAGTTACGAGCACCTGATCACAGACCTGTTGAATTACGTCGCAGAAGAACCGCAAGCCAAGTATAAGCTGATTGTCGGTACGGATTCGCACACGCGCACGGACCTGTGTTTTGTGACCGCCATCATCGTCCATCGGATGGGGAAGGGCGCACGGTTTTATTATCGGCGCCGCCATCAACAGAAAATCAAAAGCCTTCGCCAGAAGATCTTCTATGAGACGGCCATCTCACTGGCACTTGCTGAGAAGCTGGCCAATAGCCTGGCGGAGATCGGCGCAGCCGGGCTCAATGTAGAAATTCATTTAGACGTAGGCGAACAGGGTGAAACAAAAGATTTGATCCGTGACGTTGTCGGGATGGTGACCGGCAGCGGCTTTCACGCTGAAATAAAACCCAATTCCTATGGGGCTTCAAAGGTCGCTGACAGGTATACCAAGTGACATTTGTCAAGGAGTGAGTTGTTAACGCGGCAAGTGCTTGACAAGAGCCAGGAGACCGCCGTAAAATAGGAGTTTTCTTGACTGGCACCTTTACCTCTGGTATAATAGCAGTGGTTGTCGGTGTATGCCCGTAGATAAAATGGGCCACTGGTGCCAGTTCGGCGGAAGGATGTGGTGTTTACTTGGCTCCCAAGAGCATTCTTGCGGATATCAAGAAGGACCTGGAGACCTATGTTGGTGAGAAAATTCGCCTCAAGGCCAACAAGGGCCGCAAGAAGGTCCTGGAGCGGGAAGGCGTGCTGGAGAGCACCTACCCCAACATCTTCATCGTTAAGCTGGAAGAGTCGGATAGCAGCGAGCGCAGGGTGAGTTATAGCTACGCAGACCTCTTGACCGAGGCTGTTGAACTGGTTATCTGCTCTTCCGGCGGCCAGGAGACGAAGATCGAGGCACACTCCAGATAGTGTTAGGGCGCCAGAGCCGGGGACAAGCCCCGGCTCTTTTGTTGCACACGAAGGAAACCAGCCTGCTCTGCGCAGAAATGGTCTGTCGGCATGGGAGGAAGCGTTCGGGAGTTGATCGCCATGGATAGACTTTCGCTAAGCAGCCTGGCCAAAGTGAACTTGACCTTCGACATCGTTGGCAGGCGTTCTACCGACGGTTACCACTATGTCAAAACCATCATGGTACCCATCGAATTGGCAGACACCATCACGGTACACCGGACGTCGGCGATTACCGTCACCTGTGAACCTGACATTGCGGGACCGGAGGCGCAAAATCTAGCGTACCGGGCCGCAGTATTACTCAAAGAACGTACCGGATACTCCGGTGGTGCTGCGATTCGGGTCCGAAAGGTCATCCCGGTGGCTGGAGGTCTGGCCGGCGGGAGTGGCAATGCAGCGGCAGTGCTCAAGGGGCTCAACGAGCTATGGGGAACCGGACTCAGTGATGCCGAGCTTGTGGAGGTAGCCATTCAGCTGGGGTCAGACGTTCCCTTCTTCCTGTTTCAGCGTCCGGCGCGGGTGGAGGGTACTGGCGAACAAATCACGTTTCTACCCAGCACATCAGCGCTCTTGATCGTACTGGCGACCCCGGATGTCGCCAAATCCACCGGCACCGTCTACCGGCTGTTTGACCAACTTGATCATGTGGACCATCCGGACGCAGAGGTCATGGAGAGGGCGCTCGCTGCCGGTGACGTAAGCACGATTGGACGGGCGCTTGGGAACGTGTTTGAGCCCGTCATGCTTCCCAGGCATCCGGAGATTGCCGCCCTGAAACGCGCGATGCTGGAAGCTGGGGCTTTGGGCGCACTGATGTCGGGCGCAGGTCCCACGGTATTCGGCCTGGTCGATGGTGCAGAGGCAGGGAGGGCGCTGGCCGAACGTATTCGGCCGCTTGCTGCCCGGGTATTGGTGACACGGGTTGCCGCTTCGGCGAAAGCCACATAATGCGGGCGGTGGAACTGGATGCTGTCCTGTTGATTTTGGCTCGTGACGCCGACCCCCAGGAGACCGCCCAACGCCTGACTGAGCGTGTGCGGGCACTGGTAGTGGCAGCACTGCGGGGGCAGCCCCTGCCGGGCCTCACTGACCCGGCGGCGGCTATCCTGCGGGCCTGGGTGGACAAGCAGGGGGGTAGCCATGCTAGCGCAGGGGCGCACTACGAAGAACTGCTGAACCTGACCCTCGAGCGGCGCAGCGGTGAAATTGTAGTCTGCCGTAGACGCGGGACCCAACGGCCGACAGGGACCTATTATACCGGGGCACAGGTCTTGCAGTACATGGTCGAGCGCGCCCACACGTACATGCATAACGCCCGCACCGTGCTCGACCCGGCGTGCGGGAGTGGGGCGTTTTTGGTCGCGATTCGGAATCGGTTTGGCGAACAGGTCGAAAGGTTGGTCGGGCTCGACTCGGACCCGCTTGCGGTCGGGCTGTGCCGCACCGCGGTGCCACAGGCGTGTGTCTACGAAACCGATGCCCTCCTCGACGAGGTGCCCGGTGGGTATGACCTGTGTTTGGGGAATCCGCCATATATCAGCTCGGGGCTGCGAGGGGCTGCCGCAATTTCGCCCGAACGCCTGGCCGCGCTCCGCGTGCAGTACCCGGCTTCCGCTCAGTACAAACTAAACACGTACCCCTTGTTCATCGAGCGAGGCCTTGACTTGCTCCGCGTGGGCGGCGTTCTGGGCTTCATATTGCCCGATTCGTTTCTGACCGGGCGGTATTTCGAACGAGTGCGCCGCCTGCTGTTGCAGCACACGGTTCTCGAGCTTACCCTCATACGCGCGGACTTTTGGCAACACGGCCTGGTTGGGCAGAGCGTCATCCTATTCGTCTGCAAGGAAGCGCCGCGGCCGGACCATACGGTGCTGGTCAAGGTGTGCGATCGTGTCGAGCACCTATCGGCCGTTCCAGCCGCAGCACAGCCAGTGACCGATGTAGTCTGGGGCCCTCTCAGACGCTTCCGGCTGATCGCCAATCCGCAGACTCAGGTTGCGGTCAAACAGATGGAATCCGCACCAGGGGTACGACGGCTTGGGGACCTGGTCCGGACCTACAGTGGCCTCATCGGCCGGTATGGCCAGGAGAGCCTGCTGCGCTCAGCCAACCCGGAGGCGCTCGGGCCCTGGGGCCGGCTCATTCGCTCAGGGCGCGAGATCGACCGCTACGGCCTGCATTGGATCGGCGAAGAGGTGGTCCTGGACCCTGCGTTGATCAAGAGTGGGGGGCGGCAAGCCTACTACGCCTCCCCAAAGCTCCTGATGCGGCAGACGGCCGACGCCCTACGGGCGGTCTACGATGATCAGGGGTTCTACTGCCTGAACAACGTTCATCTGCTCGTTCCCCGGCGGGGGGACACGGATCTCCGCCTGATCCTTGGGTTCCTCAATTCGGGACCGGTAAACCTATACTACCAGACCGCTGCGATGGAGGTCGGACGCCTCTACGCGCAGGTGGACCTCGACATCGTGGAGGGCATCCCGATCCCTCCGCTGAGTGAGGGCGCCCAACCCGAACTCGCCATGCTGGTGCGGCAGCGCGAAAAAGCCGCCCCGGCAGAGGCGGCCGTACTGGACGAGCAAATTGACTGGTTGGTGGGCATCGCCTATGGCCTCAACCCTCACCGGTTGCGTGAGCGGTAGAACTCACCGGTGCCACTCATCCGCCGCGCGACCGACTGGTGTCGTACCATGCGGCGGCGCTTGGCGCGCCGAATCACGCGGCGAACTGTCTTGACGACGATTCGAAAGACAAAAAGCCCGGCAAACACGATGGCCACCCATTTGAGCCCCACACCGGCCCACCGCACCAGGATCCGGCCAATCGGCGCCGCGCCGGCCACGGATTCCCGGGCCGTCAGATCCGTTACGGCAACCACGCGATCCCCGTCCCTCACCTCGAGCGAACCCAGTCGCTGGCCGGTTTGCACCGGTGCCTGTACACTGGCGGGGAGAATTCGCGAGAGCATGGTTTTGGGTTCGGTGCCCTTCGGGACCGTCACGAGGACTTGGTTGCCTGTCGCGACTGGTACAGACTGCTTCTTCCCACCCGTCACCGCAACCGTGCCCTGGGGGCTGCCAGCCTCCACAACCACTTTACGCTCGAACTCTTCGAAGCCATAGTTGAGCAGGACGCGCATGTCATCATACTGCGTCTGTTTGAGGTCCTCACCCATTACCACGCCGATGAGCAGGCGCCCATCCCGATTGGCCGCGTTAACCAGCGTGAGGCGGGCCTCTTCAGTGAAGCCCGTCTTACCGCCGACCGTGCCATCATAGGAGAAGAGCATGGCGTTGTGGTTATAATAGGTGCCGTTGTTCTTGCCAGGCCAGTTAAACTCACGGGTCCCGGAGATCTTGAGCAGCGTTGGATTGGCAAACGCCGCCTTGGCAATGAGTGCCATGTCGAGCGCCGACGTGAAGTGCCCGGGTTCATGCAGGCCGTGCGGGTTGGTGAAATGGCTATTGATGGCACCCAGACGTTTTGCCGTCTCGTTCATCCAGTTGACGAATTGATCGACACGACCGCCACTGACACCTTCAGCAATGGCCACGGCGCAATCATTGCCGGAGACGAGCAGCAGGCCGTAAAGGAGGTCCTCCAACCGCTGCTCCTCGCCCAGGTTCAAGTAGCACGAGGACGAATCCGGCAACTGGTTGATCGCCCTTTCACTGACCTTGATCCGCTGGTTCAGGTCGCCGTGTTCGAGGGCGACCAGGGCTGTGAGGAGTTTCGTAGTGCTGGCCGGATAATTCGTTTCAGTGGCATTCTGTTGGAACAGCACCTCACCCGTGGAGCCGTCGATGAGGACTGCCGCACGGCCGTGCAGCAGGGGTGACTTGGCGAGGGCAGATGAGGCGGAGGCATACAAAAGCAGAGCGGCCATTCCGGCGATGGCTCGCCGTTTAAGCAATGTGGAGTTCACCCCGTTTGGCGCGCAAAATACCCCGTTACAGTTCGCCATTCGACGGCCCGAACCTTCTCAGCCCACGTATGGGCACAACGAAGTTCACCCATATTATGGGGACACGTCCCCCAAATAGAGGAGTTACTGCGGGTAGGCACGAAGGAATCTGCTTGTTTTCATTTTGGGTATCGATCTCACGGCAAAGGAGTGAGGGGCGTGGCGGTAAATGTCATCCTTTTGGCTGGCGCGGCGAACACCGGACCACTAAAGGACACAAGCCCTGTCACTAATGAAGCGCTCATCGATATTGGCGGCAAGCCCATGATCCAGTTCGTGCTCGATGGCCTCCGGCAATCCAAGGAGGTTCAGCGCATCGTCGTGGTCGCGCCGCCCGGGGAGATCGAGCCGCATGTGCAGGGACAGGACCTCGAGTTTGTTCCCAGCGCTGGGCACATCATCGACAACATTCTGGTTGCCGCCCGGACCCTGCCCAAGGACGTCCAGGTCCTGATTGCCACTTGTGATATCCCGCTCATTAATGGCGAGATTATTGATGGGCTTGTGGACCTGTGCCGGCAGAAACCTGCGGAGCTGTATTATCCCATCGTTGAGAAGACGATCGGCGAAGCGAAGTACCCGCACGTCAAGCGCACATACGTGACTTTGCGCGAGGGGGTTTATACTGGGGGCAACCTCTTCCTGGTCGACCCCAAGGTCATCGAGGCGACGGCACCCAGGGCGCGCAAGTTCCTGGATTACCGGAAGAACCCGCTGAAAATGGCGGGCCTCCTGGGCTTCACGTTCTTGATCCGGTACATGATCTTGAAGAACTTGAACCTTAGCGAGCTTGAGAAGAAGGTCTCTGGCATGTGGGAGCTGAATGGCGCGGTTATCATCTGCCCATGGCCGGAAGTCGGCATCGACGTAGATAAACCCAGCGATCTTGAACTGGCCCGGGCAGTATTGACCTGACGGTTTGCGTGCCTCGGCCTCAACGGCCGGGGCCTTTTCACGGGGGCGATTCTCATCGGACGGATCAACCGGAGCGAGCGACTGATCCTTTTAACGAAGCTGCTCGCCGAGCGGCCGGGTGAACAAATCCCGCTGATTCATCTCAGCGAGCAGTTTGTTGCCGCCAAGTCCACGATTTCCGAAGACCTGTCCTTGATCAAATCGGTGCTCGAAGGCGGCGGTTCCGGCCTACTGCAAACCCATGCCGGAGCCATCGGGGGGGTGCAGTACTGGCCCGTGCCATCTCAGGTGGACGCGCAGCGCGTCCTGGATGAGTTGTGCCGGTTGCTCCGGGATCCCGCGCGCATCCTGCCCGGTGGTTTCGTTTACATGACCGATATTCTCACGCATCCAACCTGGATGGCCCGCATCGGTGAGATTCTGGCGGCCCGCTTCCTTGCCAGCCGCCCGGATGCCGTGCTTACAGTCGAGACCAAGGGAATTCCCCTGGCACTCATGGTCGCTCGGGCGCTCGGCGTCCCCATGATCATGGCCCGTCGCGAAGGGCGGGTGACGGAGGGGCCATCCTTTACCATCCACTACATCTCGGGATCAACCCGCCGCATCAACACGATGACGGTCGGGTTGCGGGCGCTGAAGCGCGAATCCCGCGTCCTGGTCGTCGACGACTTCATGAAAGCGGGCGCCACGGCCCGTGCGATGATGGATCTGGTGACGGAACTCGGGGCACACGTTGCTGGTGTTGGTGTCGTTGTCACCACGGCTGAGCCGCACAAGAAACGTGTTGATGACTTCGTCTCGCTGTTGACTTTGGAAGCGGTCGATGAAGAGGAACGATCGGTGCAGATTCGTCCAACTCCTGAAAATCGATAATGGAAGGAATTGAGTCCGTTTGACAGTGACATTGGACGACATCCGGAAGGCGGAGTTGGGATTGGCCGGGCATGTCCGGCCCACGCCGCTGTATCACTCGCCGGCCATCAGCCTCCAGGCCGGCGTGCCCACGTTCCTGAAGACGGAGAACCTGCAGCGGACGGGCTCATTCAAAGTGAGGGGCGCCTTCACGAAGATGGCCTCCCTCACGGCGGAGGAGAAGGGGCGCGGCGTGATCGCTGCATCGGCAGGAAATCACGCACAGGGCGTGGCCCTTGCCGCGCAGGCACTGGGCATCGCTAGTACGATTTGCATGCCCGAAGGGGCGCCGATCACAAAGGTCGAGGCCACTTCCCATTACGGGGCCAAGGTTGTCCTCCACGGCGACACGTATGACGATGCCTACCAGAAGGCGCTGGAACTGCAGCAGGCTAACGGCTATACGTTCATCCACGGCTTTGATGACCCGTATACGATTGCCGGGCAGGGCACAATTGGCCTTGAGATTTTTCAGGAACTCCCCGATGTGGCCACAGTCTTCGTGCCCATCGGCGGGGGCGGCCTGGCGTCGGGGGTGGCCCTGGCGCTCAAGTCGCTGCGTCCGGATATTCGCGTGATCGGGGTGCAGGCGGCCGGCGCGCCGGCACTCTACCTGAGTCAGCGCAAGGGTGAACTCGTCTATACGGACTCGGTCCGGACGATCGCCGATGGCATCGCGATCAAGCGGCCCGGGAAGTTAAACTGGGAACTCATTAACCGCTATGTCGACGACATCGTTTTGGTCGATGAAGAGGAGATTGCACAGTCGATCTTGCTGCTGCTGGAACGGGCAAAGTTGATGGTCGAGGGTGCCGGGGCGGTGGGGCTGGCCGCACTGCTCGGGGGCAAGGCCCCGCAGGTCCGGGGACCGGTCTGCGTGATCCTGTCCGGCGGCAACATTGACGTCAACATCCTCTCCCGCATCATTGAACGGGGACTGGTCAAGGCCGGGCGGTATGTGCGGATGACCACCTATGTACCCGACCGGCCTGGCGGATTGCAGCGGCTCCTTGCCGTGGTGGCTCAGGCCGGTGCAAACGTCATCAACGTTCACCACGAACGGTGGCTGAACAAGGTCACCATCGGCGAGGTTGAGATCGATCTCTCCGTGGAGACCCGGGACACGCGCCATGTGGAGCAGATCTTGGCGGTGCTCAAGCACGAGGGTTACCACGTGAACCTGATGCCGGCGTTCCGGCCCAACGATTGGTGAGTACGACCACGCGATTGGAGGTGCCTCGTATGGTGAACCGACCCGCTGCATGGTTTCTCTCTGTGTCGATCGGCGCTGCTGTGATTGCAGTGGTCATGGTGGTGGGCATGGAGCTGCTCCAGGAATCCCACCTGACGCTCTGGCTGCATATTCCGCTGACCCTTGTGGCGCTCGGGGGCATATCACTGGGCGCAGGGGTCGCGGGCGTTGCCTACGCGGAGTACCGCGCCCGTCTGTTCCCGGCTGAACCCACAAAATAGCAAAACCTGTTTTCTCTGGCAGGAAAAATCTGGAAGAATGACGAAGTGCTTCTCCACATTCCTGTTGAGGGGGACAGCACCGTGCAGATTACCGATGTTCGCGTGCGGAAGGTCAGTACCAACGAGGGGAAGCTGAAGGCTTATTGCTCCGTGGTGTTCGATGGCATGTTCGTCGTGCACGACATGCGCGTGGTCCAAGGTGTGAACGGCGTGTTTGTAGCGATGCCACGCCGGAAGACCGCTGAAGGGGAGTACAAGGACCTCGCCCATCCCATCACTTCGGAGGCGCGCGAACTGATTCAAAAGACTGTCCTGGACGCCTTCCAGGAGGCAGAGAGTATCATCGTCTAGGTGGATCACCCTGGCCTGCCGGATAAGCCACGCGCAAAGGACCTGGCGCCCGTTGGGGCCAGGTCTTTTGGCTTTGTCAACGAAAGTGGTTGTGGTATAATGTCACCGGACTTGATGCTGGGGGGAGGGCTCCCATGACAGAAGTCACGGTCGTGCTACTGGCTGCGGGTCACGGCACCCGCATGAAGTCGAATCTGATTAAAGTGATGCACCCGATTGCCGGGAAGCCAATGATCGGCCATGTGGTCGACAACG
>DAHVXO010000122.1 GCA_027356675.1 Symbiobacteriaceae bacterium
CTTGCCTTCCGGCACCTCCAGGGACATCCCCTTGAGCACGAGGATTACGTGATCGTACATGACTTCGACATTGTTGAGCTTGAGCAAGGCCACACCCCCGCGGCGCAAGATGGTCGCTCACCAGGATCGGGACACCGGGGCCGCCGGGGGCAGCGGCCCAGCCGCCGTCCCCGCCACACAGCCCCAAATCGCTTACCCCTTTGGCGCCACGGGATCACCCATCGGTTCCCACTTGCCGTTCTTCACCTGATAGATCCGGCCCTTCTTGGCGCCGCCGTGATCCTTGTCGGTGAAGGTCAGGCTTGCGCCCAGGCCGCCCAGATCGTAATCCTTCATGGACTCGAAGGCCTTCTTCAGCGTATCGCCGTTGATGTTATCGCCGGCCCTCTTGAGCGCCTCGGACATGACACGGCCGAAGGCCCAGCCCTGGATCCACTTCTGGTTCAGATCCTCGGGCTTCTTGCCCTTGGACTTGGCGTACTCCAGCGCCTCATCAATTCCCTTGCCCTTTTCATACGGGAAGGAGAAGGCAGGGGTGCCCACAAAGCCAACCGTGGCATCGCCGGCCGCCTTGATAATGTTCTCGTCCACCGAGTACGGCAGGCCCAGGAACTGAATCTTGCCCAGGAGGCCCTGCTTCTGGGCGCTCTTGAGGATGACGGCGGTGCCGGCAGTCACCGTTTGAATCAGGATGTACTCGGCGCCCTTGTTGCTGAGGTCGAGCACTTGCGTCGTGGCGTCGGCGGCGTTGCCCGCCAGCGCAGCCTCACCGGCCCAGGTCAGGCCGATCTTGGCCGCATAGGCCTTGGCATCTTCCAGCGGAGAGCGGCCGAAGGCCGAGTCGTGGAAGATCATGCCAACCTTGGCGCCGGCCTTCTTGGACTTGGCGTAATCCAGCAGAATGCGGGCCTGCTGCGAGTAAGTCGGGGCGACGATGAAGTTGAAGGGCGTCTTGGACGGGTTGACCAGCCCCTCAGAGTAGGAGCCGGAGATGTAAGGCACCTTGTCCTTGGCGATCAGTTCCTTCATCGCCTCGGTATCGCCCGTGCCCCAGCCGATGATGGCGACGACCTGCTCCTGCTGGGTAAACTTCTTGTAGATCTCCACGGCCTTGGGGGTCTGGTAGGCGTAGTCCTCCCACTTGAGGTCGACCTTGCGCCCATTCACGCCACCCTTGCCGTTGATGAAGTCGATGTAGGCCCGCACGCCTTCGGAATGCGGCACCCCAACGTCGCCGGTCGCACCGGTCATGTCGAAAATCGCACCGAGCTTGATCGGGGGCTTGCTGCTGTTCGAGCCGCTGGAACCGCCGCAGCCGGCGAGCAGGACCAGAACCATCATCATCGCTACAAACACGGTCAGCTTCTTGCGCAAAATGAATACCTCCCCAAATGTGTGTCTTCGGCCGCATTCCCCATCCTTCCGTCCCCCATTGCCCTAAACCGCCAACCTCATCCCCCCGCTCAGTAACTGAATGGCCATAACCGAAAATAGTCCTTCACGTTCCGCCACAGCTTGGCGAGACCTTCGGGCTCGAACGCCAAGAAGAGAATAATCGCAGCGCCAAAGGTGACGTCCTTGAGGAGCAGCAGCTTGTCGCCAATGCTTGGAATGATCTCGGAAAGCGGCTTTGCCACTTCACGCACGAAGATCGGCAGCACCGTCATGAAAACCGCCCCGTAGACGCTGCCCATCACCGATCCCAACCCGCCGATAATCACCATGGCCAGCAATTCGATCGAGAGATGGTAGGTAAACTGCTCCGGGTTGATAATCATCACGTAAGGCGCCCAGAGGGCACCGGCGATGCCGGCGAAGAAGGCCGAGAGGGCGAAGGCCATGACCTTGGTCTTAAAGAGGTCAATCCCCATGACCTCCGCTGCCAGGTCCCGATCCCGCACGGCTACCAGGGACCGGCCGAACCGGGTCCGCAGCAGATTCTGGGCGAAGATGCCCAGCAGTAGCGCCACGGTCAGGCTCAGGTACAGGTAGGACAGCTCCCCGTCGAACTTGAACCCGAAGAGCGAGGGCCGGGCCACCGACCGGCTGTTGACGCCGCCGGTAAACCAGTTGGCCCGCAGGTAGAAGAAGTCCAGGATCACCTGCGCTGCCAGCGAAGCGATGGCCAGGTAGAGTCCCTTGAGCCGGGCCGAGGGGAGTCCGAAGAGCGCACCCACGGCGGCGGCCGTCAGCCCGCCCAGGGGCATCGCCAACCAGAACGAGAGGCCGTGCCTGGCCATCAGATAACCACTCATGAAGGCGCCCATCCCCGTAAAGGCGCCGTGGCCGATGGAGATCTGGCCCGCGAAGCCCAGGAGGATGTTGAGCCCCATCGCCGCCACGGCGAAGACCACGACCTGGTTCAGAATCGACAGGTAGTAGTTCGGCAGCAGCGGCGGGATCAGGTAGAGCACGGCCACGATCACCCAGCCCCGCGCGACCGACAGGGGCGTGGGATGCAGGGCCATGTCTTGCTGATAGCTGGTGCGGTAGACACCGCACTCCATCGCGAAGGGATAGCGCAACTTGGCCATGTCCCTACACCCTCTCAATAATCTCCTTGCCGAAGAGCCCGTACGGTTTGACCAGCAACACCAGGATCAGCACCACGAAGGGCGCCACTTCCTTGATCCCAGGCGCGAACCCATCGAGGTATCCGCCTGCCAGGTTCTCCAGCACCCCGATGATGAACCCGCCCAGGATCGCCCCCGGTATGCTGTCGAGGCCGCCCAGGATCGCCACCGGCAGAACCTTGAGGCCGTAGGAGGTCAGCAGCGGGTTGACGCCTGCGATGTTACCCAGGAAGATGCCGCCCACCGCCGCCACCATGGCTGCCACGGCCCACGTGGCAGCCAGGACCCGCTTGACGCTGATGCCCATCGACTGCGCCGCCTGCTCATCGTCCGAGGTCGCCCGCATGGCGATCCCCATGAGGCTATACTTGAAGAAGGCGGTCAGGAGCAAAAGCAGTACCATCGCAGCGACGAAGCTGTAGAGGAAGACCTCGGAGACCGCCACCGGCCCCACCCGGACCGGCTGGCTGCTGAAGATCCCGGAGAAGGAGCGCAGGTCCGTCCCCCAGATCATGTGGATCACCGCTCGGATGAGGAACGAGAGTCCCAACGTCACCATAATGATGGAGATCGGCGACTCGCCGATGAACGGCCGCAGCACCGTACGCTCGATCAGCATACCGACCAGGGCGCTGATCGCAATGCTCAGCAGCAGGGCCAGCATGAACGGCACCTTGAGCGAGGCCGAGAAGGTGAGGCCGATGTAAGCCCCCAGCATCACCATCTCACCCTGAGCCAGGTTGACGACGCCGCTGGCCTTATAGATCAGCACGAAGCCCAGTGCGATCAGGGCGTACAGAGCGCCGACCACGATCCCGTTGACGAGCAGGTTCAGGAAATACCCCCAGTTCAACTGGCTGCCCCCCCTGCCAGGCCCGCTCCGCCCCCGCTCGGGCGAATCTCCCGGACCTTCAAGACTGTTTCCATCATGATCTCCTTGCCGTCCCGGTAGCGGACCCGGCTCTGGACCGGGATCCGGTCAAGCCCATTGTACAGACCCGTAATGACCGGATCGTACTTTTCGTAGACGAAGCCCCGCCGCAGCTTGCGGGTGCGGGTCAACTCCTCGTCATCGGCATCCAGTTCCTTATGGAGGATGACGAACTCGCGAATCCGGGCCGCCACCGGCAGGTCGGCGTTGACCTTGACGATCTCCGCCATGATCAGGTCCAGCACCTCATCCTTCTGGGACAGGTCCTGATAGGTGGTGTATGCGATCCCCCGGTTCTCCGCCCAGTTGCCCACCGCCCGCATGTCGATGTTGATCATCGCCACCACGTGGGTCCGGCCGTGTCCCACCGTTACCGCTTCTTTGATGAACGGTGAGAACTTGAGCTTGTTCTCCAGGTAGTTGGGCGAGAAAATCTCCCCGGTCTCTAACCGCATGACGTCCTTGAGGCGGTCGATCACGACCAGCTGACCCGAGTCCGCTTCGATGTACCCGGCGTCGCCGGTGTGCAGCCAGCCGCCCGCCAGGGCCGCAGTGTCGGCCTCAGGGTTCTTGTAGTACCCC
Source organism: Symbiobacteriaceae bacterium (assembly GCA_027356675.1). The sequence continues at coordinate 4,087 of DAHVXO010000122.1, forward strand.
TTGAAGACAGCGGAGCTGTCGAGGAGGATCTCGCCATCGGGGGCGATGGCCATCTTGCCGCCGGGCAAAGGGGTCCCCACCGTGTGGAAGCGGATATCGTCATCCCGGTGGAGCACCGCGATGCCCACGATCTCCGTCTGCCCGTAAATCTGCTTGAGGTTGACGCCCAGGGCGTGGAAAAAGCGGAAGACGTCCGGACCGAGTGCGGCGCCGCCCGTGTAAGCCCGCTTGAGCCTGAGCAAGCCCAGGTGGTCCTTGACGGCCGAGAAGACCAGAAACTCGCCCAGGCGGCTCAGAAACCGGTCCCGAGCGGAGACCGCTCTCTTTTGAAATTTGGCGTCCGCCACCCGGTATGCGATCGGGTAGAAGATCTTCCAGAGCCAGCGCTTGAGCGGCGTGGAGTCCTGGATCTTTACCTGGATGCGGGTGACCATGTCCTCCCAGATCCGGGGTGGCGAGAAGACTACCTGCGGGCCGATCTCCCGCAGGTTCTCCTGCTGGGTATCCGGTTCCTCGGGGAAATTCAGCGTGAAGCCAATGGAGAGGTGCATGGCGATGGCGGTCATCTGCTCGCCAATCCAGGCCAGGGGCAGGAAGGAGAGCACATCGTCACCGGCGTCCAGCGGATCTACGACCTGGATCGTATCGCCCATACTCAGCAGATTGCGGTGGGAGAGCATGGCACCCTTGGGTTGCCCCGTGGTACCGGAGGTGTAGCAGAAAATGGCCACATCCTCTGCGGTCCCGGCGGCCACCATCCGCTCGAAAGCGCCCGGGTCCTCGGCCTTCGCCTTGGCGCCCAGCTCTTCGACCTGCGGAAAGAACATCAGCCACTCGTCATGGTACGTCCGCAGGCCCTTTGGATCGTAGTAGATAAGTCTCTTTACTTTACCTATCTGCTCTCTTATCTCTAGAATCTTATCGACCTGCTCCTGGTCCTCCACCACCAGAAAGGCGGCGTCAGAGTGGTCGATCACGAAGGCCATCTCTTTGGGCAGGGAGTCCTGGTAGATGCCAACGGATGTGCCGCCCGCTGCCTGCGCCGCCAGCTCGGCGATCACCCACTCGGGGCGGTTGTCGCCGATGATCGCCAACTTGGCGCCGGGGCGGAAGCCCAGTGCGATCAGCCCGAGAGCGAATGCCTCCACTCGGCCCAAATAACCCTGCCAGGTGACTTCCTGCCAAATACCGTAGTCCTTGAGCCGCAGGGCCACCTTGCGATCGCCGTAGCGCCGGGCCATCGCCATCAAGCGCTGCGGCAGGGTGTCAGGGAGTTGCTGAGATGGGGTCATGCGCCTCACCTCCTTTGGTGGGCTGCCTGGCTTCCTTGGAACCGAGGTAGGCCCGGATTACCTCGGGATTGCTGCGCACCTCATCGGGCGTGCCTTCGCCGATCTTGCGGCCGAAGTCCAGCACCGCCACCCGGTCGGAGATATCCATCACCACGCCCATGTCGTGCTCCACCAGCAGGCAGGTGACCCCGCGCTCCTGATTGATCTCGAGAATGAAGCGGACCATGTCCTCCTTCTCCTCCGAATTCATGCCGGCCATCGGTTCGTCGAGGAGCAACAGGCGGGGTTCCAGCGCCAACGCCCGCCCCAGCTCAACCCGCTTCTGCAGGCCGTACGAGAGCGTACCCACAACCTTCTTGCGCACGTGAGCGATCTCCAGCAGGTCGATGATATCCTCCACCGCTCGCCGGTGTGCGATCTCCTCCCGCCGGGCGGGACCCCAGTACATGCCGGAGGCGAGCAGGCCGGACTTCATCAAGACGTGGCGACCGGTCATCAAGTTGTCGAGGACCGACATGTGCTTGAAGAGGGCGATATTCTGGAACGTCCGGGCGATGCGCAGTGCGGCCCGCTTGGGTGGTGAGATCCGGGTGATGTCATGCCCTTCGAAGCGAATCTGGCCGCCGGAGGGGATGTACCGCCCGGAGACGCAATTGATGAGGCTGGTCTTCCCGGCGCCGTTCGGGCCGATGATGGCCGTGATCGACCCCTTATCCACCCCCAGGGAGACGTCGCTCAGCGCCTTGATGCCCCCGAAGCCGATGGAAACCGACGCGATGTCGAGTTGGATCAACGGCCTTACCTCCTGTCCTCGACTCTGCGGGTAGTGTTCAGGACCCGGTCCAGGCTGCCGTATGCCACGACCTGGACGTCGATGTCGGAATGGACCTCATCCTTGAGATGCCGTCGGATCCGCTCCTCCAGGATGCGGGGGCTGAGGGTGCCGCCGGCTGCGGCCTCCACCAGCACCGTGCAGGAATCCTCCCAGCGCCCTGCCTCCCGCTCCAGCACGATCCGGTACTCCGGACCGATTTCGCCGTAGGAGTAGAGCACCTGCTCTACCTTGGCGGGGTAAAACTTGGCCCCCCGGAAGATCACCATCTCGTCGATGCGGCCCCGGATGCCGCCCGGCGAGCGGGCGTGGGTCCGGCCGCACCGGCAGGGCTCGGTGGTCAGGGTTGCGAGGTCGCCGGTCCAGTAGCGGAGCAGGGGCATGGCATCCCGGGTCAGATCGGTCAGGACCAGCACCCCCACCTCACCGGGGGGACTGGGCCGCAGCGTCACCGGGTCGAGGACTTCCACCAGGACGTGATCCTCACTCCAGTGCAGGCCGTCCTGCTCGGGGCACTCGGCCGCCAGCAGGGGTCCGACTTCGGTGATGCCATAGAGGTCATACGCTTTGATCCCAAAGGCCTGCTCCAGACGGTCCCTGCCGCTGCTGACACCCGGCTCACCGCCGAAGATCCCGATTCGCAGCCCCACGTCCCGAGGGATCAGCCCCCGCTCCCTGATCCGGTCCACCAGGTACATCGCCCGAGAGGGTATGGCCACCATCACCGTGGGCCCCAGGTTAAAGAGCAGTTCCACCTGGCGCTTGACCGAGTCGGTGCCGATGGGGATCGTCCCGCCCCCCACCGCCTTGGTGGAGCGGTGCACGGCGAGACCGCCGCCGAACAGGCCGTAGCCGAAGCTGTTGTGCACCAGATCGCCCGGGCGCACCCCGCAACCCCAGAGAATGCGGGCGCCGATCTCCCGGTTGCGCTCGATGTCTGCGTCCGAGTAGGCGAAGTAGAGCATGCCGCCCTCAGAGGTACTCACCGGATAAATCTCCCGCCGGGCGTCGGCCGGGCCGTGGAGCAAATCGCCCAGCGGGGGCTCCTGCACCTGGCACTCCTGCAAATCTTGCTTATACGTAAAGGGAATCCGGTGGCGGTCATCGAGGGTCTTGAGTTGGTCCGGTTCAAAGCCCGCGGTTCGCCACGTCCGCCTATAAAAGGGAGCGTCCGCACAGCGCCGAACCTGATGCAGTAGCCGCGCAAACTGAAGCGCCGTCAAGTCGTCGCGGCGCATCGTCTCCAGGTCGGGTTGCCAGAACGGGCGTATGACAGTCTTCGGCATAACGCATCACCTACTGCTCTGATAAGCACGAACTATGCCAACTATATAAGCCATGCAAATGGGCGGATTTTTGATCCGCTCATAAGCGCTGACGCTTACCCCTGGGAAACCAATCCGGGTGTCGACCACGGCAGTAAGGAGGCGCGGGTTCTAAGCATTCCTGCTTATCGTATAATCCGAATCGCTTAGCGACGGGCAGGAACCAGGCCATGTTTGTCGAAGATGGGCCATCAAGACAGGTTTGCCGGAGACGGGGTGGAGGCATGCTCCCGTTTGGCACGGTGGGGGCCTTGCTGGACCAGCTAAACGAGGCGGTCGTCCTGGTCGGGGCCAACGGCCGGATCGTGGCGGTCAACGCCCAGGCCGGGGAGATCCTGGGCTGGCGCGCTGCGGATGTAGTGGGCCGCACAGTGCCCGAGGCCGACTCGGACGGGCGTTTCTTCCCGCCTGCGCTGCGGCGCTGTCTGGAGGAGGGCCGGCGCCAGGCGCTGGTGCAGGAGGTCCGGGGCCGCCGCCTCGCCATGGTGGCCACGCCCGTGGCTGATCTCTGCCTGCTCACCGCCCGGGACATCACCGACTGGGACCGCCTGCAGCGCCAGGTCGAGCAGATGGAACAGGAGCGGGACCGCTACCGGCACGAAGCGGCGGGCCTGCGGGCCAACTACTTCAAACGCGAGGAGATCGTCAGCTCCGGCCGGACCATGCAGAAGGTCCTGGAGCTGGCCTCCCGCATCGCCACCGTTGACTCGACAATCCTGATCCTGGGCGAGTCCGGGGTGGGCAAGGGGCTGCTGGCCAAGGCGATTCACCAAATGAGCCGGCGGGCCGCCGCACCGTTTGTCAAGGTGGACTGCGGCGCCCTGCCCGAAACCCTGCTGGAATCCGAGCTGTTCGGCTATGCCGGCGGGGCCTTCACGGGCGCCAGGCGCGAAGGCAAGGCCGGGTTGGTCGAGCAAGCCCGGGGCGGGACGCTCTTCTTGGATGAACTGGCCGAGCTGACCCCGGCACTGCAGGTCAAGCTCCTGCAGATCATCCAGGACAAAACGTTCACCCGGATCGGCGGGCTGAAATCCAGCGCGGTGGATGTGCGCATCATCGCGGCCACGCACCGCGACCTGCGCCAGTTGGTGGCGCAGAAGCTCTTCCGTGAGGACCTGTTCTACCGGCTAATGGTGGTCCCGATCACGATTCCGCCCCTGCGGGAGCGGCGGGAGGACATTGTGGCACTGGTCCACCTCTTCCTGGACCAGTTCCGCACGAAGTACCGGGTGGAGAAAAGTCTCAGCCCGGAGGTCATCCAGCGGCTGGTCGACTTCGATTGGCCGGGGAACGTGCGGGAATTGGAGAATATGGTCGAGCGGCTGGTCGTGGCCACCGAGGGTCACGAGGTGCGGGTGGAGGACCTGCCGGTCACGCTGACCGGGTCAGAGAGCCCGGTCGCGGTGCGGCGGATTGCCCCGCTGCAGGAGGCCCTGGAGGCGCTGGAGATGGAAATGATCGCGGCCGCATACCGGGAGTACGGCAGCAGTGTCAAGGTGGGCAAGGCCCTGGGTATCCATCAGACCACGGCGGCCAGGAAGATCCGGGAGTGGCAGGTACGCCAGAAGGGGTAGTCCGCGAAACCCAACACCCCAGACCCAAGAGCGCCGGGCTGTGGTAGAATAGCACGTAGGCCCGCCGCTACCCACAAGGTGCGCCGGGCATTGCAGAATGGCAGGTGTGCCCGTCGCATGGCCTTCGATAGTGTCGTCATGTCCGCCGTGGTTGCCGAGCTGAGCGCCAGGCTCGCCGGCGGCCGCATCAGCCGGGTCTTTCAGCCACAGCCCGACGAACTGGCCCTGCTCATCTACGCAGGGGGGAAGAACCACCGCCTGCTGATCTCGGCCAACGCCCGCTTCGCCCGGATCCATCTCTCCCGTGTCGAAAAGCGCAACCCCCCCATCCCGCCGACCTTCTGCATGCTCATGCGGAAGTACATCGAAGGCGGTCGGATTCTCGCGGTCCGCCAACCGGGGCGGGAACGCATCTGCCGGCTGCACATCGGCGTAACGGATGAACTGGGCAACCCCGCCGAATTCGTCCTGGTGGCCGAAATCATGAGCAAGCACTCCAACGTGGTACTGGTGGGGCCGCAGGGGCGCATCGTCGATGCGATCCGGCGGGTCAGCGAGGAGGTCAACCGCTATCGGGAACTGCTGCCGGGGCTGCCCTACGTCCCGCCACCCCCGCTGGGAAAGACCGATCCGACGGCACTCACCCCGCAGCAGTTCGGTGCGCTCACCGACCCGCCCGCCCTCGCCTGGCAGGTCGTACTCGACCGGGTGGATGGCCTCAGCCCCCTGCTGGCCAGGGAGGTCATCGCCCGGGCCGGGTTCGCCGCGGAGGCGCCCTGGCCGGCGGTCTCGCCCCAGGCGGAGGCGGTAGTGGCAGCAGCCCGACTGATCACGACCCCGCCCGACGCCTATGCCCCTGCCCTGCTCTACGACCGGGAGGGCACGCTCAAGGACTTCCACGTCCTGCCCCTTCAGCACTGGCCGGGTCAGGCGCAGGGCAGTTTCGATTCCCCCAGTGCCTGCATTGATGCCTTCTTCGGCTGCCGTGAAGGCGATGATCGCCTCGCCGCCCTCCGGGGCAGCCTGACCAAGCTCGTACGGGACGAAGCGGTGCGGGTGCGCCGCAAGCTTACGCTCCAGCAAGCGGCCCTCACCAGCGCCGAGAATGCCGAGGACCTGCGGGTGACTGGCGAACTGATCACGGCGAACCTCTGGCAGATCCACAATGGGGATGCCGAGGCGGTCGTCTCCAACTACTACGACCCCGAGGGCGGCGTGGTCCGGATCGAACTGGACCCCGCCTTGAGCCCATCCGAGAATGCCCAGTTGTATTACCACCGCTACCAGAAGGCCCGGAGCGGTCGGACCGCCATCATCGCACAATTGGAGAAGAGTCGGGGTGAAGTCGCCTACCTCGACCAGGTCGAAGCGATGCTGCGGGAAGCGGCCGCCCTCCCCGAATTGGCGGAGATCCGGGCCGAACTGCAGTCCGAAGGGTATATCGGGGAGAAGAAAGCGCGGCGCGAGGCCCCACCCAGGTCCGGCGGCGGGGGGCGCGACGAAAAGGCTGCGCCGCCGCTCACCCTCCTCTCCTCCGATGGCCTGGAGATTTGGGTCGGGCGGAACAACCGGCAGAACGACTATCTCACGCTGAAACTGGCGGCACCTGGCGACCTCTGGTTCCATACCAAGGACATACCCGGTTCTCACGTCATCCTGCGAGTGCCCCCGGGGCGGGAGATCCCGGAGCTGGCCGTCCATGAGGCGGCTGCACTGGCGGCGTACCACTCCAAGGGTCGCGAGTCGGCATCGGTACCGGTGGACTACACCGCACGCAAGCACGTACGCAAACCGGCAGGGGCGAAACCAGGCATGGTAATCTACGAGCATCAAAAGACGCTCTGGGTCACCCCCGATCCCGAACTCAACCCCATTCTCAAGCGCCACCATACAGGCCAAGCCCGTGCCAGACCACAAGGAGGGGATATAGATGGATCTGGAGAAACTGCTGGGCCTGGTGACCAAGGCGATCCTGTCCGGCGTTGACCTATCTGCCTTCCACCCCGGTGAAGTTACCTGCTGGATCAAGTTCGTCCAGCTGCGCGGCATGGACGGGGCCAAGATCGAGGAGACCGTCGGCTCCACCACGAAGCTGATCTTTGACGCCGATTCGGTGGCGAAACTGGTCCGCGCGGTCGCTGAGAACGCCCTGCTGGCGGTCTATGGCGCCGAGGTCCCCATCGTGGCGGACATGCCTAACCTGATTGTCAAGCTTTTCGATAAGCAGTTCTTCGTGCCAATCGCCGGGGCGCCGCCCATCGACGAGCCTGGGCAAATCTTCCTGAAAGTCACGGTGCACCGGTACGACCCCGGCCTATGGAAACAACTGTTTCCGCGTAGATCGGCGGGGGATGACTGATCAATGGTCAAGTTCCCAGAAATCTTTTCGAATACAACTGGTACTGCTGATTGACAGGCTGCACGATTCAAGCCTAAACTGTGTATATACGGGAATACGAATCTTTTTTTGATAAGACCCTTTACTGTCCGATAAAGGCACACCCATCGAAAGATGGGGTCGCAAAGCTACGGGGCTACAGGATCCTCACGGATCCCATGCCAGCCGGGTTGCCGAAGTGGCGGAGGGTGAATCGGCTCACCCTGAGGGTGGGCTATTTTACGTTTATGGAAGGGGTTTAACTTTATGGAAAATGCAATAAATCAGACAG
>DAHVXO010000125.1 GCA_027356675.1 Symbiobacteriaceae bacterium
CGAGCCGCCAGCCCAGCGCCAGTTCTATCCCACCATCGTCATGATGGGCGAAGAGGGGAAAGAGACTCACCGGTGGTTAGGCAGCTTCGTGGCGAAGGTGGGTGACACGGTGACACTCCAGGTCAAGAACGCCGATATCGAATGCACTGAGAATCCACACGGCTTCGCGTTGCCTGCTTACGGTATCAGCGTCCAGGAGATTCCTCCCGGCACAGACAAAACGTTTACGTTCACTGCTACGAAGGCTGGCATCTTCGATTTCAAGTGCGCAAATGAGAAGTGCGAACTCGACCACGACCAGCAGTTGGGGCAGCTCATAGTCCTTCCCTAAAAGGGGCGCAGCTCTATGCGAGACGAAAAGGATACAGCCAAGCGCACCACGAACGTCTCCCGTCGCTCGTTCCTCACCCGGCTGGCAGCTGCTGGTGCAGGGGTGGCGGCCACCGCCTTCTTTCCCCGGTTTGATGCCGGCCTCCGCCGGGCCGCCGAGGCCATGAAGGGCGGTACCGCCCCGACAGCGGAAGGCGGTTACGCCTTCACAGCTGATGCCGGCAGTCCCGGCCGCCTGCTCCGCTGGGGCGCGACTGCGGAAGCGGCGGAGCAGCAGAAGATTACCTTCTCCCGGCACTATCACGTGCTGGGAGAGCCGTACCGGGTCTCCGACAAGCGCCAGTGGGTCATGGTGATCGACCTGGCCAAGTGCAACGGCTGTGCCGACTGCCAGGCAGCCTGCAGCAGTTTCCACCGCATTCCCCAGAATCAGGAATGGATCAAGATCTACCGGCTCAAGGACAACCCGGATGGAAGCCCGTACTGGTTCCCCCGAGTCTGCATGCAGTGTGACAACCCCCCGTGTGCAAAGGTCTGTCCGGTGGATGCCACCTACAAGCGGGAAGACGGCATCATCTTGATCGACCAGGACCGCTGTATCGGCTGCCGGTTCTGCATCGCGGCGTGTCCCTACTCGGCCCGTTACTTCAACTGGAGCGATCCAACGTCCGAGACGCCCGAACAGAAGGCTGAGCCGTATTCCATCGAGACCAACACCCCGCACCGCAGGGGTGTTGCAGAGAAGTGTCTCTTCTGCCCATCCATGGTCAAGGACGGGAAGCTACCGGTTTGCGCCGCTGCCTGCACCATGAATGCCCTGTACTTTGGCGACCGCAACGAGGACGCCGTAACCAACCGGGCCGGTGAGACCCTCCGATTCTCAGAACTCATGAAGCAGGGTGCATTCCGCTCCCAGGAAGAGTTGGGCACCGAGCCGCGGGTCTATTATCTGCCGCCGCGCGGACGCCAGTATCCTGTACCGCCCGCCCCGAGCAAGTCCTAGAAAGGAGGGCAATCCATGGGTGAAAGTGCCATTCCCCTGGGGTCTGCCTGGAGCGGACCGTCGGAGGCAGAGCAGCTGCCGCCTGGTGCTCCCGACCTGCTCAGGCCGGTTGTGACCACCGGCGCCCGATTCTACGCCCTCATCGCAGTGCTCTTCGGTGTGATTGTCTGGGGGATTGTTGCCTACGCTACCCAGTTGAAGTACGGCCTCGGCGTCACCGGTCTGGGCAACTTCTTCTCCTGGGGGCTGTACATCACCAACTTTGTCTTCTTCATTGGAGTGAGTCATGCAGGTACATTGATTTCCGCCATCCTGCGCGTCACCGGGGCAGACTGGCGCCGGCCCATCACCCGCATGGCCGAGGTGATTACAGGCGTCGCCCTTATGATCGGAGCGCCGATGGTGATCATCGACCTGGGGCGGCCGGATCGGCTGCTGAACCTCTTCGCACACGGCAGGTTGCAGTCCCCTTTGCTGTGGGACGTCGTCTCGGTCTCCACATATCTGTTCGGTAGCCTGGTCTACCTCTACCTACCCATGATTCCGGACCTGGCCACGTGCTACCCATACCTGAAGGATCGCTTCCCCATCCGGGCCCGCATTTACAAGGCGCTCTCCCTGGGATGGCGGGACACACCACAGCAGCATCGCCTGCTGGAACAGGTAATCGGCGTGATGGCCATCGTCATCATGCCAGTGGCCATCAGCGTGCACACCGTGGTCTCCTACATCTTCAGTATGACGGTACGGGAAGGATGGCACTCCTCCATCTTCGGGCCATACTTCGTGATCGGTGCCATCTACTCCGGCATCGCCGCCCTGATCGTGGCGATGTACCTGTTCCGGCGCATCTACCACCTGGAGCGGTACATTCAGATTGTACACTTTCGGCGGCTGGGCTACCTGCTGGTGGCCGCGGGGCTGGTCTACCTGTATTCGACCTTTAACGAGTACCTGACCATGTTCTACACCGGGAAGGAATCAGAAAAGGCCCTCACGCAAGCGCTGTTCACGGGTCGTTTCTCCGGCCTGTTCTGGCTCGGAATGGCCTTTACGTTCTTGCCAGTCGTGGTCACCATTTTGGCCAAATGGACCGGCATGACCGGCATTGTGCTCGGATCCGTTGTCGCCAACATTGGCATGTGGCTGAAGCGGTACATCATCATCACGCCGACGCTCTCCAGTCCGCTTCTGCCCATTCAGGATGTGCGCCCGGAGTTCGCAGTCTACACCCCCACCTGGGTGGAGTGGTCCATCACGGCGGCCGCCTTCGCCACGTTTATTCTGCTCTACGTGCTCTTCTCAAAGCTGTTCCCCATCGTGTCCATCTGGGAAACGAAGGACCTGGTTGAAGGCAAAGGAGGGCTGAGTCACCATGCGACGCCCTAACAGCTGGCGGGTCAGCGCCGCAGCGCTCGCACTCTTCATGATCCTGCCGCTGCAGGTAGCGCTGGCGAACGGCGTGAAGAAGGATACACCGGCTGCGACCACCGCCCCGGCGGGTCAGATGGGGTCTATGCCCGACAAGGCAGCGACCGATAAGCCTGAGACTCCGGCCGGTGGAACGGAGCCTGCCATGCAGCCTGCGACTCCCACAACCCTCACGGTCAGCATCAAGCGGACGGAGGAGCGGGCCGCCACGGCTACAGCACTGCTGGCTGATCTGACGGGTAAACCGGCGGCAGGCGAGGAAATTAGCTTTGCACGGCGTACTGCGTTTGGGTGGGCGGATCTGGGCAGGGTGCGGACGGGTCGTGATGGCACCGCCACAGTTCCGTTCTTCGCCTATGACGGGCAGGAGATCACGGTAACGGCCAAGTTCGCCGGCGATCCCAAGTGGAAAGCGGCTGAGGCCCAGAGCAGCCTATCGCTCCCCGAAGTGCCCAAGCCGCTGCCGACCGGTAATCTCTTCAGCATGTATCCAAATCCCAAGTTTGTCCTGGGACTCGTCATCCTGGTGGGTGGAGTCTGGGTCACCTATGGGTGGGTTTTCTTCAAGCTGACCCGGCTGCGCAGGGCTGGCGTCGAACGCCAGGAGCTGTCCCAGGTCGCTGATTGAACTGTGTTGGCCTGACCTGACAGGTGAGACACGAGGCGGGAAGGCCATCGTACGGCTCTTCCCGCTTTCGCGTCTCTGTGCGGCGGCTCGGCTACTTGGGGACGGAACCACGATCCGACTCGCGCATGGCTTCCCGTTGCCGCAGGCACCAAAGGTAGTTTTGCAGATGAACGTCCGGATTGGGCATCCCGTCAACCACGACGCAATACTCCACCTGACCGGCACGCCGGCGGCCGGTCTGGACTGAACCGGGCTTTTCCACAACCATCTACCCCTCCCTGGGACTTTCGTGCGCGACCCCCGATTTCAGATTCTATTCGGAGCGGCTACCCAATACTTAGGAGTCGGACAGGATCGTTGGGGGGGAACTGGGTTGAGCATCTGGGCCGTGTATGCGCGGGTGAGCACGGAGGAGCAGGCCAAGTTCGGCGCCAGTCTGGGCAGCCAGGTGGAG
>DAHVXO010000148.1 GCA_027356675.1 Symbiobacteriaceae bacterium
TAGGCCTCTTGGCCCCCAGGGGCTCCACCCTGACGGTGGAGAGCGCGACGGTCGTGGTCACCATCGGCGAAGGTACCGCCGAGAAGGTCTTCAAGGGTGTTCCCATCACGGTGACGGGCAAACAGGCCAATACAGACGTGACCGTTTCTGTGACGGATGTGCTGGTGCGCATCAAAGGTACCTATTCGATCGTCACACCGATGGAGGCTTCCGCGATCACGGGTTTTGTGGATGTGGAGGGCCTGCGGGAGGGCAAGCACCTCCTGCCCATCCGCCTCAGCACACCGCAGGGTGTGGAGGGGAGCACGGACCCCAGCGTAGTTGAGGTCACCATCGTCAATAAGTAGAGGCGAAAGGGGCTTACGCCACATGCCCAGGATATTCGGGACCGACGGTGTTCGCGGCGTCGCTAATACGGAAGCGCTCTCACCGGAACTGGCCTTTGCCTTGGGGCGGGCCGCCGCCACCATCGCAGTGGCGAAAAACGGGAAGCGCCCACTCGCAGTCATCGGGCGAGACACCCGCCAGTCCGGCCCCATGCTGGCAGCGGCCCTCTCTGCGGGCATCTGCTCCGCCGGGGCCGATGTGGTCGACCTCGCCGTCGTAACGACCCCCGCCGTGGCCTTCGCGACCACGCACCTGGGGGCGGCCTTCGGGGTTATGATCTCCGCCTCGCACAACCCGGCGCCTGACAACGGCATCAAGTTCTTCTCCGGCGATGGCTTCAAGCTGCCGGATGCCGCGGAGGATGAGTTGGAGGTGCTGGCCCGCCAGCAGCCCGATACCATGCCCCGGCCCACGGGGGGCCGGCTAGGCACCATCCGGTCGGATGAAGCCTCGGTCGAGGCCTACATTCAGCATGTCGTCTCCACCGGCCGTTCCCTGCGGGGGTTGCGAGTCGTGGTCGACTGCGGGCACGGCGCCGCCTACCGCCTCTCCGGCGAGATCCTCCGCCGCCTGGGCGCTGAGGTCGTCGAGCTGAACGTGAGCCCCGATGGGGTCAATATCAACGACCACTGCGGCTCCACCCATCCCGAGGAACTGCAGAAGATGGTCGTGGTCAACCGGGCCGACGCCGGCATCGCCCACGACGGCGACGCCGATCGCTGCATCGCGGTCGATGAGCGCGGCGTGGTCGTCGACGGGGACCAGATCATGGCGATCTGCGCCATCGACGCGCGGCTGCGCGGCAATCTGGCCAAGGATACGCTCGTCGCCACCGTGATGTCGAACATGGGCCTGGAGATCCTGCTGCGCAAGAAGGGCATCAGCCTGCTCAAGGCCAAAGTGGGCGACCGATACGTCCTCGAAGAGATGCAGAAGGGCCGCTACACCCTCGGTGGCGAGCAGTCCGGCCATGTGATCTTTGGCGACTTCTCCACCACGGGTGATGGGATCCTCACCGCAGTGCAGTTGCTCTCCATCGTCGCGGGCGGCAGCCGGCCACTTTCCGAGCTGGCAAGCCAGATGCAGCGACTGCCCCAGTGGCTGGAGAACGCTCGGGTCAAGAGCAAGGACGGTTGGGACAGCAACCCCGCCATCGCAGCGGCGATCCGCGACGCGGTCAATGCCCTGGGTGACCAGGGGCGCGTCCTGGTGCGGCCCTCCGGCACCGAACCCCTGATCCGGGTGATGCTCGAGGGGCCGTCGCTGGAAGGCATCCGCACGATGGCCCACCAGATAAAGGAGGTCATTCTCGCTGAGCTCCAATAAGGCCACCAAGGCCAAGGCCAAACCATCGAAGAAGCAGTTGCCGTATGAGGCCAGGGTTCGGCGGTCTGGGTACGCGCGGCCCCGCGGCCGTGCGAGGGCCGGCAGTGGCTTGTTAAAAGCCATCTTTGGGCCGGTGGGCATCGTTGTGATTGTGATTGCCCTGGTGATGGGTGTCGGTTACTGGGGTCTAGCCGATAAGCTCTGGAAGCCTGTGACCAGGCCGGCGGAGGATACGGGGGCTGCGGCGACCACGGCGACGGAGCCTGCCGCGACCCCGGCGACCACGCCTGCGCCTGCGACCACCACCACCCCGGCGCCTGCGCCATCCCCGGCGGCTACTGCGGCGGATGCGAACAAGGCGATCCTCGATGGGCGCAAACACATCGATCGGGCCGCAGGCGCGACGTCCACCTCGCTGCTCACCGTCTACTACGATGATGGGCTCGCCGGCACCGCCACGCTCCAGCCGGTCGAGATTCGTGTGCCTGCCACCACGGGGGTCATCAGGGCCACGGTGGAGCAGATTATCGCGGCGCCGACCAATCTCAAGCTTTACAGCAACTTCCCGGCCGGGACCAAGGTGAAGGGCGCTACCATCAGCGCCGGCGTCGCCACGGTGGACCTGAGCGCCGAGGCGTCCAGTGTGCAGGGGACGGCGGCGGTGCAGAACATCGAGGCGTCGCTGGTCTACTCCCTGACGGCCATCAGGGATGTGAAGGCGGTACGGCTCTGGGTGAACGGGAGACCCGCGGTCCTGCACGGGATCGAGTGGTCGAAGCCGGTCAGCCGGGCTGACCTGGACGCCAAGGGCTACTACAAGGTCGCTCCGCTTGTGAAGTTCGCTCAATAAAAGTCGGGGGGAGGCAGGGCGCTGCCTCCTCCAATTTCTGGGCTTGACGCCTGCATGCAACCTTGCGTAATATAAATGAAGACTGCAAAGGAGGGATCAGCGGCGCCTGCTGTGGGTTGGGCACCGGTTTGACGAACAACTGCATAGGGGACACGGTGAATTAAACTCAGCGCCAGGGCTTGCGGCCGATGAATCGGCGGCAAGTTGACGAGGAGAGGGATCTCGGAAACTTCGGCGGGTGACCTCCGGTTGTTCACGACCGACAACGACCTTACAAATCCTGCGAGCGATTGCGGGGACAAAAGGGTCAGGTGAAGCCAGGGACGGCATATGCGTCCCCGGGCATCTTGTGGATGCGTAATAAACAGGCAGCGGCGTGCGCTGCCTCCACGGCCGTGTCGTTCAAAGCGCCTGGTTCGCAGGCGTTCTGTGCGCACGGCTTTTATGTCTCTCGCGGCAAGGTAGTTGAGGAGGCAGATCGATTATGTGCGGAATCGTAGGCTATGTGGGGCCGAAGCCGGCCCTGCCGATTTTGATTGAAGGGCTCAAGAAGCTCGAGTACCGGGGCTATGACTCCGCCGGCATCGCCGTCATTCAGGAAGGGCAGACGCAGGTGCAGAAGAGCGTTGGGCGGCTCGTCAACCTGGAGGGCAAGGTCGGCGGCGGGGTGGAGGCGGGCCGGATCGGCATCGGCCACACCCGGTGGGCCACCCATGGCCGTCCGTCGGATGAGAACTCGCACCCGCACACGGACTGCACCGGCCGCTTCGTGGTCATCCATAATGGGATCATCGAGAACTATCTCCAGCTTAAAGAGGTCCTCACGCAGCACGGGCACGTCTTCAAGTCGCAGACCGACACCGAGGTGATTCCGCACCTGGTCGAGTCCTACTACAAGGGCGACCTGGTGGATGCCGTGCGCCACGTGGCCAGGATGCTGAAGGGTGCCTACGCCCTGGCGGTCATCTGCCAGGATGAGCCGGATAAGATCGTCGCGGTCAAGGAGGCCTCGCCGCTGGTCATCGGCCTGGGCGAGGGCGAGAACTTCCTCGCGTCGGATATCCCCGCGATTCTCAAGCACACCCGGCGCGTGATTGCGTTGGAGGAGGGCCAGATGGCCGTCTTGACCCGGGATGGGGTCGCACTCTCGACGATAGCGGGGGAGCCGCTGGCGCCGAAGATCATCTAGGTGAACTGGGACCCGGGGCAGGCCGAGCGCGGCGGGTTTGAGCATTTCATGCTCAAGGAGATCCACGAGCAGCCGCAGGCGATCCGCGATACGCTGACGGGGCGGCTCTCGGCGGATAACTCCCGGGTGGTGTTGGACGAGGTCGGTCTGACGGCGGCGCAGGTCGCGCAGATCCGCAAGGTCGCGATCGTCGCGTGCGGCACGGCGTCGCATGCCGGTCTGGTCGGCCGGTATCTGATCGAGAAGCTCGCCGGCATTCCGGTCGAGTGGGATATCGCGTCGGAGTATCGCTACCGTGATCCCATGGTGGATGAGCAGACGCTCTTTGTCGCGATCTCGCAGTCCGGGGAGACGGCGGATACCCTGGCGGCCATGCGCGAGGCGCGGCGCAAGGGGGCGAAGGTCCTCTCGGTCACGAACGTGGTCGGGTCGTCGATCGCCCGGGAGTCTGACTGGGTGGTCTACACCTGGGCCGGCCCGGAGATCGCGGTCGCGTCGACCAAGGCGTATACCACGCAGTTGGTCGCGCTGACCCTGCTGGCGGTGTGGCTGGGTCAGGCGAATGGGCGGCTGCCGGCGGACGAGGCGACGGCGCTGATCACCGGGCTGCGCGACCTGTCGGCGCAGGCGGCCACGGTGCTGGAGCACCAGGAGGAGGCGATCAAGGAGGCGGCGCTGGAGATCGCCCGTCGTGAGGATCTCTTCTATATCGGCCGCAACCTCGATTACGCCGTGGCGATGGAGGGGCAGTTGAAGCTCAAGGAGATCAGCTATATCCATGCCGAGGCGTATGCGGCT
>DAHVXO010000019.1 GCA_027356675.1 Symbiobacteriaceae bacterium
AGGACATAATTCGAAGTCGACGGGAACTGGTTCAGCCAGGAATTATTGCCGGCAGCCCCGACGACAAACACGCCGCCGCTCCAGGCATAGTTGATGGCCTTCTGGACGCCATGATCATACGCATCGCTGGTCAGGCTCAGATTGATTACCGTCGCGCCGTGGTCCCTAGCCCAGATGATCCCTCGTGCAAGTCTGTCAGCCGAACCAGTGCCGGTGGCATCAAGCACTCGAACTGGCATGATCTGCGCGGCCTTATATCCGACGCTCGCTACGCCAACGGCGTTATTGGTAACCGCTCCGATGATACCCGCCACATGCGTGCCATGGCCAAATTGGTCATCAGGAGTGCTGTCGTTGAACACAAAGTCGTAGCCGGCAACCAGTCGAGAGGCAAGATCCGGATGATTGAGGTCCACACCGCTATCGACTACAGCGACCACCACGCTCGAATTCGCCCCGTTGATTAAATCCTACGCGCCCGGGGCGTTGACCTTGGTTAATCCCCACTGGTTTAGCTGTGTCGGCGATATGACGTCGTTATCGGTGTGGGAAGCAGTGTAGTACCCCGCGTAGTACGGATCCGATGGGGTCAACACCGCAGTGAAAATGTGGTTGGGTTCTGCGTACAGCACATTGGCAGCCTTCCTATACTGTGCAATGAACGCTGCTTCCTGACCTTCGGGGACCTTGACGACAACCACGCCGATTTGTGGGATTTCTGAGACCTCGCTCCCACCAATGGCACGGTGGATTGGAGCCCGAACATTCGGTGGAGTTCCAACCTTGAAGTGAACCAGGATTTCACCTGGTTTGGCTCCAATGGCAGTGCTGGCGTTACCAGCCGATCTTGGTGCTGCCCAAACTGGTAAGCTAGCGAGCAGCAATAATGTGGCAACAATCAGGGAAAGAATCGCTTTCATGGTCCGCATTGCTCTGCATCTCCTTTGCAAGAATTGCCGTGTTGCCAGGTCTCGAGGAGGTCCCTCTTGGAACT
This sequence comes from Symbiobacteriaceae bacterium, assembly GCA_027356675.1. Next base: position 995 of record DAHVXO010000019.1, read on the forward strand.
TCGACTTCAGATCAATCTCCTTTCGCCTGCACTGGTAGTATGATGGCGACAGCAAAGCTGAAGGCGCTACGTTGGACGCACACCTGTTGCGGAATTAGATAGTCAATAGCAAAGCTAAGGGTACGTTATACGCGTCCCTCTTTGCGCCCCCCGCACTGCCGCGGCCTAGGAAACTACAAGCAGTGCGGGGTTTGCTATTGCCAAATCCTACGCGGAGCTACTTTCGACAATGCACGGATACCCGGCCGGGAAGCACGCAGTACCCGCTGTTCCAACCGCACTCAAAAGAGCCAAGTTTACTGCGAATAGAACAACCCACTTCCGATTCATCGTGTTAGTCCCTCCCCTCAAGATGACCCAGTTCGTATTCTAATGCAGAGGCCAAAATGTGGTTATTACGCTGAGTTGCATGCTCAAGCGCCTCTTTGAGCAAGTCTATCGCCACATCCGCCTGGTTCCGTAACCTGGCAATACCGGCTCTGACCTCCAGGAGCAGAGCAGGCCAGTCTGGGTCCCAGCTACTCCGGTTGCCCACTCGCCCCAGCCACTCCTCAGCCCGGTCAACGCTACCCAGCGCTAACCAATACCGGGCCTGTACATAGCAATAACGACCTTGCTCCTTGTCATGAATGTCGGCGGGATCAACCTTCGCCAGCATTTCAAGGGCTTTCCCGCGTTGGCCGAGACGAAGGTATATATCAGCAACTTCCAGATACGACATCACGATGAGAATTTGTCGTGGCCGCTCATCTGGTGGGTGGAGGTATTTCTTAACATCAGCGATTCCCTTCAGGAGCAGCGATATCGCCCTTGTGAAGTTGCCAGTGGCCCGTTCTACCAGCCCTTCGTTGATCAGTACGGATCCCTGCAGACGCTGAATCTCGTACTCAGTCGGATGCCGGCGTAGCATGGCCCGAATGCGCCGGATATAGATCTTGGCCTGGTGCCATTCCCCCCGCCTGATCGCCACCGCCATCTGGAGGAGATACAGTGCACACAAGCCTTCATGATCCTGCTGCAACAGCCTGCAGGCATAGGTGCACGCTTCACCAAATGTCGTGTGATCGTCAGGGCGTGACCAGAGAACCGTTTCCGCAAACAGGAAATACCACCGGCCCAACGCCTTGCCTGCAAAGAAGGACTTGACCGCGAGGAGACTGTCTTCAGCCTGGGAAAACTGCTGCTGCCGGATATGACCGTAGACCTCCTTGCGCAGCTGCCCGATATCCATAACCGACCCCCTACCCCGCTGCCCTCTGCCCTGTTTATTACCGAATTATTGATTGACATTTATACTCTTCTGCACATACCGGTGGGTTCCTTCTGCAATTAACTTTTCGGGTCCAAAATATTTCGACACTAATCGATAGTGCATCAATTCCCGCTGAAACTGCATCTCTATTCTATATTTTTGAAACACCATAAACCTCGCTGCCAAGGCAACGGCGGCAAACAGGAAAAAGAAGATACTGCTCGAGGGGTTCCCTCTACCGCCCTACTACCCTACCTCTTGGCAGTCTCGGCCAGGATTCCGGCAATCCTCCGAACCCGGCCAAGAAGTCTGCCCGGCATCTCGGGGAGATGCCGGGCAGATTGGCGTAACCTCTGAGTTCAACGGCGCCGAGGCTAAGCGAAGCCGGGTCTAACCGAAGCCGGGCGGCAAGTCCTACCGCCGGGCCATGGGCGTTGCGCTGCCGTCCTGCTGATAGGTGTAAAAGCCGCGGCCGCTCTTGCGGCCGAAGTAGCCGGCCTGCACCATCTGCACGAGCAACGGACACGGGCGGTACCGGGGGTCCTTGAACCCGTCGTACAGCACGTTCATGATGTACAGGCACGTGTCCAGACCGATAAAGTCCGCCAGCGTCAGCGGCCCCATGGGATGGTTCATGCCCAGCTTCATTACGGTGTCGATCTCCGCGACCCCGGCTATCCCTTCGTAGAAGCAGAATATGGCCTCGTTGAGCATGGGCATCAGCACCCGATTCGAGATGAAACCTGGGAAGTCGTTGACCACTGCCGTGGTCTTCCCCATCTGCTCCGCCAGCGCCTTGATGGCGACATAGGTCTCATCGGACGTGGCGAGGCCGCGGATGACCTCGACCAGCTTCATGACCGGCACCGGGTTCATAAAGTGCATGCCGATGAACCGGTCCGGCCGCTTGGTGGCTGAGGCCAGCTGCGTGATCGGCAGGCTGGATGTATTGGAGGCCAAAATCGCGTGGGCCGGGCAGCGGGCATCCAGGTCCCGGAACAGCGCCACCTTGGCCTCCAGGTTTTCGATGATCGCCTCGATGACCAGGTCGCACTCGGCGGCGGGGTCGGGCGCAACGGTGCCCGTGATCCGGGCCTGGATGGCCGCCATCTCCGCGGCGGTCTTGCGGCCCTTCTCCACGTCTCGGGCAAGATTCTTCGCAATCCCGGCAAGGCCCCGGTCGACGAACCGCTGCTCCACATCCCGCAGGTAGACCTTGAGTCCGGCCTGCGCCGCCACCTGGGCGATACCGGCGCCCATTTGCCCGGCGCCCACCACCATGAGTGTGTTGATTGCCATTGTGTTGTGCCTCCTCGCTGTACGCTAACCGACCCTGACCAATGTCGCCTCGCCCTGCCCGGCGCCCGAGCAGATAGCGGCCAGGCCATACCCGCCGCCCCGGCGGCGCAGTTCGTAGACCAGGTGCATGAGAATCCGGGCGCCGCTGGCGCCGATGGGGTGACCCATCGCTACGGCTCCGCCATTGACGTTGACGATCTCGGGGTCGCACTCCAGCAACTGGGCGCTCGTCAGCGTGACTGCGGCAAACGCCTCGTTGATTTCGATGAGGCTGAGGTCCTTCACGGCCAATCCCGCCTTCTTGAGGGCCTTGAGCCCGGCGCGGGCGGGAACCGTGTGCAGGTACTTGGCCTCCTCCGAATACTGCCCCTGGCCGACGATGGTTGCCAGGATCTCCAGACCCATGGCCTCCGCCCGCTCCCGGGACATAATGACCAGGGCGCTGGCCCCGTCGGAGAGGCCGGGGGCGTTGGCCGCGGTAATCGTGCCGTCCGGCTGGAAGGCCGGCTTGAGCGCGGCCATCTTCTCCAGCGTGGTATCCCGCCGGGGGGATTCATCCACCTTGAACGGGACCGGCTCACCCTTCTTCTGCGGCACGGGCACCGACATGACCTCATCGGCGAAGAGCCCCTTGTCCCAGGCCGCCAGTGCCCGCTGGTGGCTGCGGAAGGACCACTCGTCCTGCGCCTGCCGGGAGATGCCATACTCGGCCGCTACGATCGACCCGTACACGCCCATGTGGACCCCGCCGAAGGCGCACCAGAGCCCGTCGTGGACCACAGCGTCGACGACCTTCTGATCGCCCATCCGGTAGCCCCAGCGGGCGTTCTTGAGCAAATAGGGGGCGTTGGACATGGACTCCATGCCGCCCGCGACCGTCACCTCGGCGTCGCCGGCGCGAATCAGCACGTCCGCCAGGTTCGCCGCCCGCAGGCTCGAAGCGCAGACCTTATTGATGGTCTCCGAGACCACGTCCATCGGAAGGCCCGCCTTGTTGGTCGCCTGCCGGGACGGAATCTGGCCGGCGCCGGCCTGGATTACCTGGCCCATGAAGACGTTGTCGATCTCGGTCGCGCGCTCCGCCAGACCCGCGCGTCGCACGGCCTCTCGAATCACGAACCCACCCAGGTCCGTCGCGGCGAAGTCCTTGAGACTGCCACCGAATCCCCCGAACGCCGTACGGACTGCACTGACGATGACCGCTTCTCGCTGCAAATTCGATCACTCCTGCCAAACGTTTGGTAGGGACGGTTCCACGAAGACGGGTCGGGTGGTGCGCCCGGACCCGGTTCAATCAAGACTCATTATACAGCCAATCCCGGCGGTAGTGAATCAAGCCGGGGGTTGCTTACCCTCCGGCAGCCGGAAGACGAAGACCCGGAATGCCTGCGCCGGATCCAGTCCCAGCGGGGCAACCAGGGACTCTACCCGAGCCGGGAGCCCAATCGACCAACTGTCGATCCCCCGGCGGCGCGCCTCGGCGACCGTAGATGACATGATAAACAACTCACCTTTCGGGTGTGACGAGCTGTTGCGGCGACCGGGTCCGGCGGCTGATGCCGGCCACGATGCCCCCGGCGGCGAGCAAAGCAGTCAACGACGAAAGTCCCGACGAGATGAACGGCAGCGGCACCCCAGTGTTGGGCACAGTGCCGGTCACCACCGCTATGTTGAGGGTACTCTGGACCGCGATCCAGGCGGTGATGCCCGCGGCCACAAAGCCCTGGTAGCGTGTGGGGGCCCGGACGGCGATGGCAAAACCCCGCCACGCCAAAATGCCAAATAGGGCAACCACGCCGACGGCGCGGACGACGCCCAACTCCTCCCCGACTAT
>DAHVXO010000167.1 GCA_027356675.1 Symbiobacteriaceae bacterium
AGCTGCTCCACATCCCCGGCGTCGTGGGACGTCAGGAAGACCGTGACCCCCTCCTCCTTATTCGCCCGGCGGATCAGGTCCCGGATGGCCGCCTTGGCCAGTGGGTCCAACCCGATGGTGGGCTCATCCAGGAAGATGATCTGCGGCCGGTGCAGCAGGCTGGCCGCGATCTCGCAGCGCATCCGCTGACCCAGCGAGAGCTTGCGGGCCGGGGTGTGCATGATCTCATCCAGCTCAAAGAGCCCGACCAGCTCCGAGCGCCGCTGCAGATAGCTCGCCCAGTCCAGCTCGTAGATGCGGGCGAGCAGGTTGAAGGTGTCCACCGGCGGCAGGTGCAGCCAGAGCTGCGACTTCTGTCCGAAGACGGAGCCGATCTGAAAGGCGAGCATCTGGCGCTGGATCCACGGGGTGAAGCCCAGTACGCTGGCCTGGCCGGCGGTCGGGTGGAGGATGCCGGTCAGCATCTTGATGGTCGTCGACTTTCCCGCCCCATTGGGGCCGATGAAGGCCACCGCCTCGCCCCGCTCAACGGCCAGGTCAATCCCCCGCACGGCCTCCTGCTGGATCACCTGAGGCCGGAAGGTGGCCATCAGGCGTGCCCAGCCGCCCTCGGGCTTGCGCTGCAAGGTGAAGACTTTCCGGAGCCCCTGAACTGCGATGATGGACACGGCTACGCACCCTCTTCCACCAGACCCTGCTTCACGCAGGTGTTGGAAGATCAGACGTCGACGGCGGCCTGAAGGTTCCAACTTTGCATAAAGTGCCCCGGGAACTGACCGCCAAGGCTCACTGCCACAGGCCTCCCGCAGTATGCACCGGCATGCCACAGCAGTCCGGCAGCAGGAATGCCGGACACTGTGTCAAAAGGTTACACACGTCACGCAAGTGACAATGCGGTCGATGCGTGTTCGAAGACTGCGTGGGAGGGATTGCCGTGAGTGGCTCCGACTTTTTCCGCGATACCCAGGAGACGATCCGGCTAGCCGTCGAGCGCCTGGGACACCACGAGAACGTATACAAGCTCCTGAGAACCCCGCGCCGGACCCTGGAGGTGCACATCGGCGTCACGATGCCCGACGGCAGCATGGAGACCTTCCTCGGCTACCGCAGCCAGCACGTCGCCGTCTTCGGACCCTACAAGGGTGGCGTCCGCTTCCACCCCAGCGTCACCAAGGACGAAGTGGAGGCGTTGGCGATCCTGATGACCCTGAAGAACAGCGTGCTCGGCCTGCCGTATGGCGGCGGCAAGGGCGGGGTCATCTGCGACCCGACAAAGCTAGACGATGCCACCGTCGAGCAGATTGCGCGCGGGTACGTCAGGGGCATCAAGGACATGATCGGTCCGTACAAGGATATTCCGGCCCCGGACATCAACACCAATGCCCGCATCATCGGTTGGATGCTCGATGAGTTCCTCAAGGGCACCCACGAAATCGACTTCTCGTCCTTCACCGGCAAGAACCCGGACATCGGCGGCATCGAAGGCCGTTCCGGTGCGACGGGCCTCGGCATTGCCTACACGATCCGGGAGGCCTGCAAGGTCCGGGGCATCCCCCTGCAGGGCGCCACCGTGGCCGTCCAGGGTTATGGCAACGTGGGGCGGGGTTGCGTGGACGCCGTGTCCGCCCTGGGCGCGAAGGTGGTGGCAGTCACGGACCTCAGCGGCGGGGTGTACAACCCCAGCGGTCTGGACACCCGAACCCTGGGCGACTATGCGGACAAGAACCACGGCGTGGCCGGCTTCCGCGGGGCCGACACCATCACCAACCTCGAACTCTTCGCCCTGCCGGTCGATGTGCTCGTCCCCGCCGCCATGGAGGGCCAGATCGATGAGAACGTGGCCGCGACCATACGGGCGCCCATCGTCGCGGAGGGCGCCAACGGCCCCACCACGCCGGAGGGCAGCAAGGTGCTGCATGAACGGGGCATCATGCAGATTCCGGATATCCTCGCCAACGGCGGCGGCGTCACGGTCAGCTACTTTGAGTGGGTCCAGGACCGCCAGGGAGGCCTCAAATGGCCGCTCAAGAAGGTCGAGGAGAACCTGGACGAGTACATGGTGGCGGCCTTTAACGCCGTCCTGGCCACCAGCCAGAAGCACAACGTCTCCATGCGTGAGGGGGCCTACCTGTACGCCGTGGACCGGCTGGCCAGGGGCATGCACGAGCGCGGTTGGGTGCGCCAGATCGTCCACGCATGAGAAAAACAAGGACCGGGCGCTACTAGCCCGGTCCTGTTGTTACTCGATGATCTCCGAGAAGTGAACCACCGTGACGGTTGAATCCAGGGTAATCTGGCTCTTGTAGATCTGATTGAGGAAGTCAACGGCGTCCATGGGGGTCTTCATCTCCGGGTTCTCACCCTGCAGATCCTCCGTTGTCAGCTCACTGATCTGCTTCACCTTGACCTGATCGATGACGGCCGTGAAGACCTTCTTGCGCTGCTTGAACCGATCACCGTAAGTGACCAGGACCACATCGCCGTCATGGTACTTCTCCGTCTTGTCGCCCAGTCGAATCGTGCATGTCTTATCACGATTGACCAGGAATCCGTGGTACACGGAGGAGTAAAAGTTGAGCGCCTTCATGGATGCCCCTCCTAAACAGAGATGACGTGCCCGCTGTGACGTGCATGGCGTGGATTCGAGAACCACCCACCATCTTCCTGCACGCCGACGGACTAGCCCGCCCCTCTACTTAATGCCCAGAAAGCCCTCCAGCCACTCGGTGGAGTACTTTCCCTCCCGGAAGTCCGGGGAGGCGAGAATCCGCTGATGGGCAGGAATCGTCGTCTTGATGCCTTCGATAATCAGTTCACCCAGGGCTCGCTCCGCCCGGGCGATGGCCTCTTCCCGAGTCTCGGCCCAGACGATCAGCTTGCCGACCAGGGAGTCGTAAAACGGTTGGACCTTGAAGCCGGCATACAGCATCCCGTCGAACCGAGTCCAGGGCCCGCCTGGCACCTCCAGGGTCGTGACCGTCCCGGTGCTGGGGTAGAGCTTGTTGCCAGGGTCCTCGGCGTTGATGCGGCACTCGATGGCGTGGCCGCGGAAGTGAATGTCCTCCTGCTTCCAGCGCAGCGGCATACCTGCAGCGATGCGGATTTGCTCCTTGACGATATCGACGCCCGCCACAGCTTCTGAGACCGGATGCTCGACCTGAATGCGGGTGTTCATCTCAAGGAAGTAGAACTCGCCGGTCAACCCGTCGTACATCATCTCAACCGTGCCGGCGTTGTCGTAGTTGACCGCGCGGGCCGCGGCGATGCCCGCGGCATGGATGCGCGCCCGGGTCTCGTCCGAGAGAAACGGGGCCGGCGACTCCTCCAGCATCTTCTGGCGGCGCCGCTGCAGCGAGCAGTCGCGCTCACCCAGGTGGATGATGTTCCCGTGCTTGTCGCCCAGGATCTGCACCTCGATGTGGCGCCCCACCTCGATGTACTTCTCGACGAAGACCTCGGCGTTGCCGAAAGCGGAGCCGGCCTCGCTGGCGGCCTTCTCCAGGTTGACCGTCAGTTCGTCGGCGTTGCGGGCGATGCGGATGCCCCGTCCACCGCCGCCGGCCGTCGCCTTCACCAGCACCGGGTACCCGATGCGCTCGGCCACCGCCACGGCCTCACTGGCCGTCCGGATGAGCCCATCGGAGCCAGGTACGGTCGGGACATTGGCGATCTTCATCAGCGCCTTGGACGTATCCTTGAGGCCCATGGCCCTGATGGCGCCCGGGTTCGGCCCGATGAACGTGATGTCCCAGTGGCCGCAGGCCTCGGCGAAGAACGGGTTCTCCGCCAGGAAGCCGTACCCGGGATGGATGGCATCGGCCCCGGCCGCCTTGGCCGCTGTGATGATGGCCGGTACGGAGAGGTAACTCTGGGTCGAGGGGGTCGGTCCGATATAGTGCGCTTCATCGGCCATCTTCACGTGCAGGGCTTCCTTATCGCCCTCCGAGTACACGGCCGCAGTCTTGATTCCCATCTCTCGGCAGGCCCGGATAATCCGGATGGCGATCTCGCCCCGGTTTGCAATCAAAATCTTATTGAACATAGGTTCCCCTTACCCCCCCTGAAATCCGTCCCCCAATAGGATTAGCGCGTCCGCAGGCCAAACTGGCGCCGGGCGAAGTGGCTCTCCAGCACGCCGGCCTTTCCCCAGGCGCTGGGCGCCGCTAACGCCGGCACGCCCCCCTGCGGCTGGATGCTGGTAACGACAAAACTACCAACCGGTCGGTCCAAAACAGCCGCGAGCGCCGCCGTGATCACGGCAACCAACTCGACTGGGATGGCGGCCTGGTTTGCTTGCACAGCGCTCCCCCCTACTCTCCGATGACGACGAGGGCGTCGCCGAGGCTCACCGCCGTCCCCTTGGATGCCAACACTTGCTTGACCGTGCCGGCCATCGGCGCCGTGATATCATTCTCCATCTTCATGGCTTCGAGGACCAGGACGACCTCGCCGGCTTTCACCTTCTGGCCGACCTCGACCCGGACCGCCACGACCATGCCGGGTAGGGGCGCCCGGATGGCGTCGTCGGCGGCGCTGGGCTCAGGATGTGCAGCAGCCGGATGCGCCGGTGCGGCAGGGGCCGCTGGTGCGGAAGCCGGCGCCGGGGCGGGGGCGGGAACGTGGGCCGGGGCGGCGACCACCGGGGCCGCGGCGGCCACGGCCGGCACAGACGCGACCGGTGCGCCGGCCGCACCTACCTCCTCAACCTCCACGTTGTATGTCACGCCGCCAATCGTCACGCGAAATTTCCTGGTCATGGGCTGGCTCTTCCTCCTGGGGCGGCGGATAGCCCGCCGCAGTCTAAGTTGTCCGGCCCCGTCTAACTAGTCTGGCACGCCGGGGGCTACCGCGGGGTGCCCGACCTGACCGGCCAAGGGATCTCCTGACCTAGACGGGGAAATTCCCGTGCTTTTTCGCCGGCCGGGTCTCCCGCTTGGTCTCAAGCCCGGATAGAGCCGCCGTCAGGTACCGGCGGGTCTCCCGCGGATCGACCACGGCCTCCACAAAGCCGCGGGCCGCCGCCATGAACGGCGTGTTGAACTTTTCCTTATACTCGGCCACCCAGGCCTGCCGCCCCGCCGCCGGGTCCTGATCCCCCTCGGACGGCTTGAACAGGATGTTGGCCGCCCCATCGGCGCCCATCACCGCGATCTCGGCGGTGGGCCATGCGATCGTGAAATCAGCGCCCAGGGACTGGGAGCACATCGCGAGGTACGCCCCGCCATACGCCTTGCGCAGCACGACCACCAACTTGGGGACCGTCGCTTCGCAGTAGGCGTAGAGCAACTTCGCCCCATGCCGGATGATGCCGCCATACTCCTGGGTGACCCCGGGCAGGTACCCCGGCGTATCCACGAAGGTCAGGAGCGGAATGTTGAAAGCATCGCAGAAGCGGATGAACCGGGATGCCTTGTCCGAGGCGTTGATGTCGATGCACCCGGCCAGCACCTTCGCCTGGTTGGCGATGATGCCCACCGGCTTGCCCGAGAGGCGCCCGAAGCCGACGACCATGTTCATGGCCCAACCCGGCTGGACCTCGAAGAAGTCGCCATGGTCAAGGACGCCTGTGATGACGTCCCGGACATCGTAGGGCTTATTGGGGTTCTCCGGCACGACGGCCAGCAACCGCTCCTCGGCCCGGCCGGCCGGGTCAGTCACCGCCTGCGCCGGCGGATCATCCACGTTGTTCTGGGGCAGGAAACTGAGCAGCCGCTTGACCATCGCGATGCATTCCTGCTCGCTGGGCGCTGCAAAGTGGGCGACCCCGGACTTCTGGGTGTGCGCTCCCGCACCGCCGAGGGCGTCATGGGTAGTCTGCTCACCGGTCACGGACCGGATCACTTCCGGCCCCGTGATGTACATGTAGCTCGTCTTGTCGACCATGAAGACGAAGTCTGTGAGGCCGGGCGAATAGACCGCCCCGCCCGCCGTCGGCCCCATGATCACCGAGATCTGCGGGATCACGCCGCTGGCGGCCGTGTTGTTGAAGAAGATCTGTCCATACCCGTTCAGCGAATCGATGCCTTCCTGAATGCGCGCGCCGCCGGAGTCCTGCAGCCCGATGATCGGGCAGCCGGCCTTCAGCGCCAGCCGCTGCACCTTGATGATCTTTTCCGCGTGCATCTCGCCCAGCGACCCGCCCATAACGGTGAAGTCCTGGGAAAAGGCGTAGACCGTGCGCCCATCCACCTTGCCGAAACCGGTGACGACGCCCTCGGCAGCGGTCTCCCGGCCGGGCATGCCCAGTTCGGTCCCCCGATGCTGGATAAAAAGATCCATCTCCGTGAATGTCCCGGGGTCAAACAACAAGTCCAACCGATCGCGTGCGGTCAGCTTGCCTTGCTCGCGCCGCTTGGTGAGGGCCTTCGCACCGCCGCCCAACTGAAGTCGGGCCTGCCGGTCCGCCAGATTCTTGACCAGATCCTCCATGCTCACGTGCTGCGTTCACTCCTACTCTTGGTGACCGCCCGGCTGCACCAGCTCGGTCAACACGCCGCCCGTCGTCTTCGGATGCAGGAAGCAGACCAGACTGTGGTGGGCGCCCGGCTTGGGCTCCTCGGTCAGCGTCTGCAAGCCGCGGCTGCGGACCAGGGCCATCGCCGCGCGGATGTCCGGCACCATATAGGCGATGTGGTGCATGCCTTCGCCGCGCTTCTCAATGGACTTGGCCACCGGACTGTCGGGCGAGGTGGGCTGCACCAGCTCCACCCGGCTGTCGCCGACCCGCATGAAGGCGACCTTCGCCATCTGCGACGGGACCTCCTCGATGCCTTCCAGTTCCATCCCCAGCTGATCCCGGTAAATGGCGACCTGCGCCTCCAGATCCTTGACGGCGATACCAATGTGGTCGATCTTCTCCATCATAGCAGATCCGACCCCCTTATGACCAGGTCCTAAACCTCAGTATAACCTAGTTGAAACCGTCACAGCCCCAGGCGGGCCCGAATAAAGCCGATGGCTTCGCCGGTGGGCGTTCCAGGGGTAAAGACCTCGGCCACGCCCTTCTCCTTGAGCCCGGGAATGTCCTCGGCCGGGATCACCCCGCCACCGATCACCAGCACATCCGCCATCCCCCGGTCCTTCAACGCCTGGACGGCACGGGGCAGCAGCGTGTTGTGGGCCCCCGAGAGGATCGAGAGGGCGACCACGTCAACATCCTCCTGCAGCGCAGCCTCGGCGATCTGGTCCGGCGTCTGCCGCAATCCGGTGTATATGACTTCGAAACCGGCGTCCCGGAAGGCCCTGGCCATCACCTTTGCCCCACGGTCGTGACCGTCCAGCCCGGGCTTGGCCACGAGCACCCGTACTTTCCTCTCCATGGCTAAAACTCCTCACTGGGCTGGTATTCGCCAAAGACCGACCGCATGACATCGCAGATCTCCTGGAGCGTGGCATAGGCCTTGACGGCGGCCAGAATCGGGGGCATCAGGTTGGCGTCGGACTGGGCGGCTACTTTGAGATCAGCGAGGGTCTGCGCCACCGCCGCACCGTCCCGCTTGGCCTTGACGGCCCGGACTTGGGCGATCTGCGCCTCCTGGACGGCTGGGTTGACCCGCAGCAGGTTGGCGGGCGGGGCCTCCTCGGTCTGGAACCGGTTGAGGCCCACGATGACCCGCTTGCCGGTCTCGACCTGCCGCTGGAACTGGTAGGCCGAATCCTGAATCTCCCGCTGCATATACCCGGTCTCGATCGAGCGCACCGAGCCGCCCATGGCCGCGATGCGATCCAGGTAGGCCTGGGCTTCCTGCTCGATCGTATTCGTCAGGTGCTCCACGTAATAGGAGCCCGCCAGGGGATCGATGGTCTCCGCCGCCCCGGATTCGTAAGCGATGATCTGCTGGGTCCGCAGCGCCAACCGCACGGATGCCTCGGTGGGCAGGGCTAGCGCCTCATCCATCGAGTTGGTGTGCAGCGACTGTGTCCCGCCGCAGACCGCGGCGAAGGCCTGCAACGCCACCCGCACGACGTTATTCGTGGGTTGCTGGGCGGTCAGCGTCGAGCCCCCGGTCTGGGTGTGGAAGCGCAGCATCCAACTCTTGGGGCTCTTGGCACCGAACTCAGTACGCATGATCTTGGCCCAGAGCCGCCGGGCGGCCCGGTACTTGGCGACCTCCTCAAAGAAGTCGTTGTGGGCGTTGAAGAAGAAGGAGAGCTGCGGCGCAAACGTATCCACGTCCAGCCCAGCCTGGATGGCCGCCTTGACATAGCTGACGCCGTTGGCCAGGGTAAAGCCCACTTCCTGGGCGGCGGTGGAGCCGGCCTCCCGGATATGGTACCCCGAGATGGAGATGGTGTTCCAACCGGGCACGTTCGCCGCACAGTAGGCGAAGATATCCGTGATCAGCCGCATGGAAGGTCCGGGCGGGTATATGTACGTGCCCCGCGCCGCGTACTCCTTGAGAATATCGTTCTGAATGGTCCCGGCGAGCTGGGCGCTGGGAACCCCCTGCTTCTCACCGACAGCGATGTACATCGCCAGCAGCACCGATGCCGGCGCGTTGATGGTCATGGAGGTCGAGACCTTGTCCAGCGGGATCCCGTCGAAGAGAACCTCCATGTCTGCCAGGGAGTCGATGGCCACGCCGACCTTGCCGACCTCCCCCTCTGCCATGGGCGAATCGCTGTCATAGCCGATCTGCGTCGGCAGGTCGAAGGC
>DAHVXO010000168.1 GCA_027356675.1 Symbiobacteriaceae bacterium
GCTGCGCCGCTCCGCCGCCGACGCACGGGCGTCGGCGGCGGAGCTGGCGGGAGCGCGGGAGGCCCTGCGCACCGCCGAGCAGGACTTGCAGGCTGAAACGACGCCTGCGGCAGTGCGCCAGGGCCGGGGCCAGGTCGCCACCGCTCGGCAGGCGGTCGAGGCCATCCGGCTGGAGGCCGAGGCGGGTGGCGTCCTGGCTGAGCAGGTGCGGGCCGCTGCGGCGGACGTCGCCGCATCCGAGGCGGCGCTGGGCGCCGCCCGCCTGCGGCTGAGCCGTGCGACCGTGACCGCCGCTGCCGCCGGGACCGTGCTCTCCCTCGGGCTCCGCGACGGCCAGCCTGCCCTGCAGGACCAGCTCCTGTTGGAACTGGGCCCGCTGGATCAGCTCAAGGTCCGGGCCCGGGTCGACGAGGTGGACATCGGCAAGGTCCGCCCGGGTCAGCCACTGACGCTCAAGAGCAGCGCATACCCCCAGGAGCGCTTTGCCGGGACTGTGGTGCGCGTGGCCGCCGCCGCTGCCGAGCAGCGGGGCACGGCAACCGGGTACTACGAGGTCCAGGGTTCGGTGCCCAACCCCGCCGGGCTCCTGCGGGCGGGCATGAACGTGGAGGCCCGGATCCAGACTGAGTCCCGCAGCCAGGTCTTCGTCGTGGGTCTGGAGTCCGTGCGGGAAGAAGGGACCAGGGCCACCGTGCTGGTGGTGCAGGACTATAAGGTCGAGCTACGACCGGTCCAGTTGGGTCTCCGCACTCAGACCCGGGTGGAGATCCGTGACGGGCTCAGCGCCGGCGACCAGGTCATCGTCAGCCCGTTTACGCTGGTTACCTCGCTGAAGCAAGGCGATGCGGTCCGAATCGAGGTCACAGAGCCAACCGCCGGGAGTGACAGCGAATGATCCGCCTGCACGAAGTGACCAAGACCTACCGCCTGGGCGCCACGGATGTGGCTGCGCTCCGGGGCGTATCGCTCACCGTGGCCGCCGGCGAACTGGTGGCCATCATGGGCCCCAGCGGATCGGGAAAGTCCACGCTTATGAACATCCTGGGGTGTCTGGACCAGGTCTCCGGCGGTTCATATGAACTTGATGGCGGCCTGATCGCCGACCGCGATGAGCAGGAACTGGCCCGCATCCGCAACCGGTTGGTGGGCTTCGTCTTCCAGACCTTCAACCTGCTGCCTCGCATGACCGCTCTGCGCAACGTCGAGCAGCCCATGCTCTATGCCGGAGTGGGGCGCCGGGAGCGCCGGGTGCGGGCAGAGGCGGCCTTGGCCCGGGTCGGGCTGGCCGACCGGATGCGCCACCGTCCCGCTGAGCTCTCCGGTGGCCAGCGCCAGCGGGTGGCCATCGCCCGGGCGCTGGTCAACCGGCCGTCGATCATCCTGGCGGATGAGCCCACTGGCAACCTGGACTCCCGCTCGGGGGAGGAGATCCTGGCCATTTTTCAGGAGCTCAACCGGGAGGGTGCGACGGTGATCATTGTTACCCATGAACCGGATGTCGCTGAGCACGTGAGGCGTGTGGTGCGCCTGCGGGATGGGCTGATTGTGAGCGATCAGCCCGTGGCGGCGCCGGTCCAGGCCGCGGCACGCCTGCTGGAGATGGGAGGAACCGCCTCATGAGCCTCGCCGAAGCGATGCGAGTAGCCTTCGAGGCGCTCAGTACCAACAAGTTGCGTTCCGCGCTGACCATGATCGGAATCATCGTCGGGGTGGGGTCGGTCATCGCCATCATCGCGATCGGGCGCGGCACCCAGGCGGCGGTGGTCGGGGAGTTGGAGGGCATCTCCACCGGGCTTTTTTCGATCGCACCCGCCCAGCCCCGACCGGGCGCTGCCATCCAACGCACCGAGCCGCTCACGGAGGTCGACCTGGCGAACATTCGCCGCCTGTTGCCGGGGGTGGCGGAGGTCATCACATCGCTGGATGCGATGGCGCCAGTCAAGGACGGCCCCCGCTCCGCCACCGCCGCGATCACCGGTACCTATGCGGCGGCGCCGTCCGTGCTGGCGATCAAGGTCGCCCAGGGCCGCTGGTTCACGGGGGCGGAGGAGTCGGCGGGGGCCCGTGTCGTGGTGGTGGGGTCCGATGTGCCCGAGAAGCTGCTGGGCTCGAAGACGGCCGGCGTCGGGCGGACCATCAGCATTGGCGGCTATCCCTTCGAGGTCATCGGAATCACGGAGAAGAGCAGCGGGGCGCTCTCCCGCCTCGCCGGCGGCGACGACCTCTCGTACTGGGTGCCGATCGGCTTTCTGCGGAAGATGACCGGGGAGCGGACCATCAGGGTCGCCCTGGTCAAGGTTCGGCCGGGGGTCGATACCCAGCAGGTCATGAAGGACGCCGTGGCGCTGGTGGAGCGCAATCACCGGGGTGCGGCATACGAGGGCCTCGACTACGCCCAGTTCACTTCGGCCATCGGCAAGATCACTTCCATTATCACGGGCGTGCTGGCGGCCATCGCCGGGATCTCGCTGGTGGTGGGCGGGGTCGGGATCATGAACATCATGTTGGTCTCCGTGGCGGAGCGGACCCGGGAGATCGGGGTGCGCAAGGCGATCGGGGCGTCGTACCGGGACATTCTGGTGCAGTTTCTGATTGAGGCCGTGGTGCTTTCGCTCATCGGCGGGGCGATCGGGCTTCTGATCGCCGCCCTGCCGGTCTGGGCCGTCGGTCGGTGGATGAAGATTCCCCTCCTGATCGACTGGAAGTCCGTCGCCCTGGCGATGGCCTTCTCGGTCGGGACGGGCGTGTTGTTTGGCGTCTACCCCGCCGCTCGGGCGGCGCGGCTGAGTCCGATCGAGGCCTTGCGATATGAGTGAGCGGAGGGTACAGGCGATGCGGTATTTCATCCTTGTGATGGGTCTGGTCGTGACGCTGGGCGGGGTGGTTTCGGCTGCTTCTGGGTCCTTCGGTCTGGCGGGCACGGTGGTCGACGGTGCCGGCCGCCCGCTGGCTGCGGAGGTAGAGGTCTACCGCCTGGATGCCGGCCTGATGGGCGTGGTGGCCGTTGGGGCCGACGGGCTCTTCCGGTACCCTGGCGCTGTGGAGCCCGGGTCGCTCTGGCAGTTGCGGGCCTGGGCCAAGGGGTTTCGGACGGCGGAAACCGGGTGGTTTGATCCGTCCGCACGCGGTCTAGTGGAACTCCGGCTTTCGCCCATGGTGGGGAGCCTTCAGGTGCGGGTGACGGATGCCGATGGCGGTGTCGTTTCAGGCACCGTCACGCTCGTGGGATCTGGCGGGGCCGTAGCATGGGAGCGCCCATCCGAGCGGGTCCTGCGATCGGACGTGGTCGCCGGGGAGTATCGCGTCTTTGTGGCCGCCCCGGGGTTTGTGCCTGTAGCTCAATCCGTGACGGTGGTGGCGGGGTCGACTGCACGGGCGACCGTGGTGTTGGAGCGATCTGTGGTTTCGCTGGGCGGCGAGGTGCGCGATGCCGTCTCCGGCACTCCCTTGGGCGGGGCGAGTGTGGAAGTCCTGAGGCCTGGCGACCGTGTCGCGGCCGTCGGCGCTACCACTGCGTCTGGTGAATTCAAACTAGCCGCCGCCTCGCTTGGTGATGAAGCGTATCGGCTGCGTGTCTCCGCACTGGGCCACCGGACCGTTTTCTTGGATGCGGCCGCCCTGAAGCCCGGGGACCACCGGGACTGGAGCGGCGGGGATGCACTCTCGCTCTCGCCTGTGTCGGCCACGATCACGGGTGTGGTCCAGGACTCCTTCGGGAATGGTCGCTACCACCAGCGGGTGGTGCTGGTGCTCAAAGGATACGGCGAGGTCGCGGCGACGACCGCGACCGAGTCCGGCCACTTCGAGTTTGCCGACGTGGTCGCCGGGGCTGAGTTGCAGTACCGGGTGATCGCGGAGTGGACCGGCGGGTCCGTGGATAGCGATTGGCTGGCCCTGCGGCCGGGTGGGACGACCCAACTGCCGCTGCGGTCCCGCGGCGGGTCCAGCGATAGCTTCGGGCTTGGGATGATCACGGGCGTGGTCACGAGCCCGGCCGGTGCGCCCCTGTCGGGGGCCAAGGTTGATGTGCTCCGGCGCGGAAGTTTGGTGCAGACAGGTGAGACTGACGCCCTGGGGGCGTTCACCATGCGGGATCTGCCGGCGACCCAGGGGCCGTGGTACGGGGCGGACCCCTACGCGATCCGAATCAGCAAGGATGGCTACTTGGCGGGGCGCGAAGTCGCCCTGGACGGCAAGTCCACGGTCGATGTGCCCGTGCAGTCTCAGGGCTGGGCCCAGGTCCAGGCTGTGCTGCAGCCTGTGGCGGCCACCCTTCGGGGTCGGGTCTTGGACCTGGGCGGGCGGCCCGTGGCTGGAGCGACAGTCGAGCTGGTCCCCGAGGGTGGGGCGCGCCTGGGGTGGGTCCACACGAACGCCTCCGGCTGGTACTCGCTCCAGGTGACCTCGACACCAGGCCTCGCCTATACGCTGCGGGTCTCGGCCGAGGGGTACGTCACGGTCTCCGGGGTGGATGTCTCCGCCGGGGTCCGGGGCGGCACCGGCCTGGCCACCGTGCGGCTGGCATCTGCGGCTTCAGTCTTCGCCGGGCAGGTCCTCGACCCCGATGGGCGGGGAGTCCCGGGGGTCTCGGTCACCGTGCGGGGTCCGGACGGTGAGGCTGTGGCGTCAGTCGTGACCGACGAACAGGGACTCTACCAGGTGCCGGCCGTGGTGCCCCGGTCCCGCCTGTCCACCGTGACCGCCCGCCTGGACGGCTGGACTTCGGCCCTGGCCGAGGTGCCCGACCCGCCAGGTGCGAGGGGGCGGGTGGTCCGGGACCTGGTGCTCTTCCCTGTCACCATGGTGGTCGAGGGCCATGTCAGCTCGCCCGACGGCGCCCAGGTTGACCTCCTCGCCGAAGGCTATGGCGTGATTGCCTCGACCCTCGTCCAGAACGGCACCTACCGCTTCGACGCCGTTCCCGCCTCTGCCGGCTGGGTCTGGGTACGGGTGCACCGGGTGGTGGAACCATGAAACAGCGCAATGGAGAGACAACGGGAGATGACAGGCGTGGACGAGCCTTCAGGTTCTGCATTTGGTCCATGGTCAGCCGCAATCCGGGTGTTTGATTCGCCGACCCAGGTTTTCGGTCACGTCCAGGCGCGGCCTAACGCAATCCCGCCTTACATGCTGAATACTGCCATGGGTGTTGCCGCTGCGGTCTTCAGTGTTCCTACCACCCTGAGGGTGTTGGAAGCTGAGTTGTTGAGTCGAGGCGGGCCCAATATCGCACCGGTGACGGTTGTGCGGGAGTGGATGCT
>DAHVXO010000023.1 GCA_027356675.1 Symbiobacteriaceae bacterium
TCATCCCCGGCGGGTGGGTGCTCAACACAGGAGGGACGGGAGCCGCAACATGGTTTTCGGTGTCGCCTGGGCAGAAACAGGTTCGCTGTAAATACCCACCTTGCAGAGGCTCACTGGACTGAGACAGGCGAATAGCCTCGACGAATCGACGGGCGGCCTATCACGTGTTACAATAGCCTCACTGTAGTGCATTGCAATACATGGTGAGGGGTAGATATGGGGCGAAAACGCATTTCGGGGTGTTATATTCCACCCGACCGGGTAGCCCACATTGGGAGGCATGGAGTTGATCCCGAAGAGGTGCATGAGGTACTGGAGAACGAGGAGTATTCGGCGGTGTGGCTACGCACAAAGTCCCGGGGTAAATCCCTGGCCTATGTTGTGCTCGGGAGAACCGCTGCTGGTCGCTACTTGACCATCCCGGGTGTGGTTTTCTCTGAGGAGCCCTTAAAGGACTGCTTCATGCCAGCAACAGCACGAGACATGGATGACTCAGAACGTCGGCTTTACCATAAGAGCAGAGGTGAATAGCATGACTAAGCGAGCAGTGCCAGAGTTTAGCTCGTTGGACGACATGGCACGGTTTTTTGAAGAGAACAGTGTGGCTGACCTCGATTTGCAGGTTGAGTCCATCAAGTACGAACCAAAACGAGTAGTCCTATCCGTTAGGTTTGACCCCGACGATATGGTCGGTCTATCTCGGCTGGCCCGCAAGTACGGAATGGATCGGTCCACACTGGTGCGCTTTGTTATCAAGCGTTTCCTTCAGCAATCCGGGCGAACGCACCCAGAGGAATCCGGCCAAGAGCATCGCTGATGTCATAAGAGTAGATCTCGGATAGCCTGGTGGCAACTTGGGAGTGGCTGTTCATGACGCCACGGGGTGCACCAGGCTTTTATCGCGGGTAACCTGGTCGTGATGGCCCCGAGGTCTAACGTCCAGCAGCTCACCTGTGGCGGCCGATTGACATGCCTTTCGCATGAGTAGTTCCCGTCCGGAAATCCCGCTATCACCTGCCGTTTGGCCATTTGCTCTATGGCCGCACAAGCTGGATTCGCTGCCGGAACGTCGGGAAAGATGGAGTAGGCCATTCGCAGCGATGCTTCTCCCGCACGATTGGGGCTGGACGTCCAGTTCACACCATCGGATGAGGTCAGGATAACCCGCGGCCCCCAGGCTACGAACAGGCCGTTGCCATGGACCACGCCTTGGAGCGGGGAGCTTGGATCTGGTGTCAGGCGTGTCCAGGCCTGCCCATCAAGAGAGGTCAGCATGACACCGGCGGTTCCGGCGATGCTGGAGCCTACGGCCACAAAGCGGCCATCCCCGTATGCAACCCCGCTGAGGTGGCCGCCCTGTTCTGCCGTTGCAGCCGTATTCCAGGTGATGCCATCCGGCGATGTGAGAATGCGCGTGTCCGAAGCCCCAACGAACAGCCCTTTGCCGAAGGTGAGATCGTCAAACATGGCCCGCAGATTCGTGATCGGCGTCCAGGAGACCAGGTCTGCCGACGATATCACAGATACAGCATTGCCGAACGTAACCACGTACCTGCCGTTGCCGTACACCAGGTCGCCGAAAAATGCAACCCCCGGGTGCTCGTAAGCGGGTTGCCATGTGACGCCATCAGTGGATGTATAAAGGACCCGACCACTGTTGCCCCGGCTGCCCGAGTGCTGGATGCCGGCGGCGGCCCGGGGCGGTACGCCACCCCCTACCCCCTACCCCTTAGACGCCTTCCGCCTGACCACTTGTTCGCCGTGTGTTCCGACCATAGCAACAAATATGAGCCGTTGCATCCTGCATACGGATGTAGCGGCTCGTCGCACTCCTGCTGAGTATGCAACGGCCCGATTGTTCCGGATTCATAGATGAAGTCGCGGACTACGGTGCACTATCCCTGTTCATACGATCAACCAGGTTCCTCAGAACAATCGCTGTCTCGGCACGAGTGGCCTGCTGGTCCGGATGCAGACTGGGACCAGGCCATAGCGGTGTCCCAGCGTCGGGGCCGATAATTCCCGCTTTGACAGCCCCGTTGACCGAAGCGGCAAACCAATCTGAAGTGGTCACGTCGGCATAATAGGCACCCTGAATGTCCGGCGCAAGGCCCACCGCACTTGCAACCATCTGGATCAACTCGGCCCGCGTGACTGGCGCATCGGGGCGGAAAGTGCCGTCCGGGTAGCCAGAGATTGCATGTACCGACACCGCTGCCTGGATGTACCCTTGCTCCGCCGCCCAGTGACCCCGCGTATCGGAGAATGCCAGGGGAGCAGTGGGAAGCGGCGACTTGCCAAGGGCTATGGTGAGCATTTTGGCGAATTCCGCACGGGACACCGAGGCTCCGGGGCGGAAGGTGCCATCCGGATAGCCGGAGATCACATGGCTGTCTTGAAGTATCCTGACCGACTGGCAGGCTGCATCAGTGGCCGGGAGGTCGATAAACCCACCACAAGGCGAAAGGGTAAGGATAGTTCCACCCCAACCGACAGCCACCAGCCTGTTTTCCCCGGCGGCAACTTGGTTGATGCCGACTGGCGCCTCAGTTGCGATCCAGTGATCGCCATCCCACGAAATGTTCAAGGGGCTTGGTTCCCGAGGATCGGAGCCACCAGGCAGCAGAAAGAAGACGCCACCGGCCGCCGACACCCGTGTAGGCCGGAAATCCCCCAGTACCGGCGACCTATCCCACGACGTTCCATCCCTGGAAGTGAACACGTAGGTAGTGGTATCTCCCTCTGGCCAGTTGCCGACGGAGAGGAATCGTCCCTTGCTGTAGACAAGGCTCCTAAGTGGCGGCAGATTGACGTCCATGGGCGTCCACGCAATGCCATCGGTGGAGGTCCAGACGCCGCCTCGCTGCCCGTTGGCCGTCGTACCGACGGCGAGGAAGCGGTTCCCGTCATATGCAACTCCCGTTAGCGAGACGCCGGGGAATATCTCACTATGGGACCAGTGGACGCCATCGGTGGAGGCGATGGTTTGGCTCGCAACTCCTCTGTCGTGACCCACCGCTACGAACCGGCCACCGCCGTAGGTCACATCTTCAAGTTCGCGATAGCCTTGGGAGTTGTCGCCGGTCCACTGGTAGCTGACATCCCATGTGTCACCGTCCGGGGAGGTCATTACAAGAAAACGGGGATTGCCAACAGCAACAAAGAGGCCATTGCCGTATGTGACGGCCTTGAGATCCGGAATCGCGTACCCCGGAATCCCGGTACGCGGCGGTTCCTGGTGTACCAGCCGCCAGGTCTGCCCATCCTCTGAGGAGATCACAGACCCGTTCCCGCCAACCGCCACGAAGCGGCCGTTGCCGTATGTAACGCTGTTCATACCGGTTCTCGTTGAGGGCGACTGCTCCCACGACAACACCACAGAAGGGGGCGCGACCGAAGCGGTGGCTGCGGCGGCAAGGGTCAGTAAGGTTCCTAAAAAGAGGCTGAAACCTAGTCTTGCGTATCGCATACGCCTTCCTCCTTCGGGCTTGCGGTCACAGGACCAACCATACTCGTTACGCACTGAACCCCCTCCTGGCACCGGGTTCACCTAGCTGGCGAGATTTGCGTGACATCCTCTCCTCAGTTGCGACCAGTCTCTGCCTGGTGGACCACGCAACCTGGTCACGATTTACTCACTCATTTGTTTAGACGCCTCATCGCAGTCTACAGTTGCGTAACAATTCAGCACCAGGGAGTTCTGCCGACTTGCACAAAGAGGCGCCTGCTGCCGGTGAATCCGGTATGCAGGCGTCTCTTTGTGTTTCGATGGCTATCTTCGGCCCAAATCTGCACCTCCTGTTGAAAGGCGCGTCCATTTCGGTGAACTAAGCCACTAAGGCGCAGACACGGACTCGTCGTTCTTTCGCAGATGCTGCCCAGGCAGCAAGTCTTCCACCGTACGCATGAAAGCATAGGCCGGGAATTCTTCTTTGGCTCTCACTACATATGGGCGTACGAGGTCAGCCTGAGGGCCGGGCAGCCCAATCCCCACCGTAATCGACGGATGACTTCTGCGTTCGGCGTCCACCCAGGCCAAGAGGCTTGCCACCGCTGACGCTGTGCCGCGCAGGTAACGGACTCGCAGTTGACGGGACGCATCAGTGCCCCAGTGGCACGCCATCACGCCCGTTAACTCGCCAGACGCTGCCACCATCACTTGCCCCGCTGCTAACCAGGCATTGAAATCCGCGGGCGTTATCGGGACAACATCCCAGGCTGTGGAATCAGGCGACGTGACAGACTCTTCCCCAACGAGTGGATGTCGCTGGATCCAGTCAGCCACTTGGCTGCTGTCGCGTAACGTGGCCTTACGAACCAGGAGGCTGCCCGGTGAGGGAACCACCAATTCAGGCTGTTCCCAGACCCGCCACCTCCCTATGCGAGTGAAACCCATCTTCTCTCCAGCAGTGGCCAGAAGTGCGTCAGCAGCTTAGATCCGGTCCGGGCTCACTCGGTGGCCACCAATGGGATCAAATGGTCTGACGTGACCCTGGGAAGACTCGAATGGGCCATGCAGCCGTTTTTCACGGGCGAGGGGAAGGCCCCGGCGTCTCCAAGAAATGTTCAACCTGTATGGGATAGAGAGGTCCCAGATCCAGGTGGAAGAGCCGCGATGAACCGCGAGAAAGGACAGGGGAATAAAGAGAGTCGGGATGGGAGCCTCGGGAACGTAAAGTCTTGAGGGACCCGAACGGAGAGACTTCATCAGGACGGCGGGGTACGGAAGCCAGGCACGCGGGACCTTACTGGCAGTAGTGACTGAGAGTGCCACCCCCATGGGGTAGGGAGGCGACTGGCCTCGGCCGGTGTGACCGTGGCCGGGGGCCAGGTTCGCCTCAGTGACGTAAAGAGATGCGGGATAGGAGCCTCAGGAGTGCCTGACGTAAGGCGTTGTCTCGACGATTGGATGGCCGCCAGGCGCAACCAGACATGGACCGATCTGATGTTTGTGCGGAACGGTGAACCAATTGCCTACGGAGCAGTCGCTGAGGCCGTTCAACGGGCGGCGACAGTAGCGGGGCTGGGGCACATTACTCCGCACCAGCTGCGCCACACGCTGGCCACGCAGGCAATAAACCGTGGTATGAGCCTCGAAAGCATAGCCGCCATGCTTGGCCATCGGTCGCTGTCGATGACATTGGTGTACGCCCGGATCGCCAACCGCACGGTCGAGAAGGAGTACTTCAACGTTACCCGGCAACTGGACGAGCGCACCAACGTTCAGGTTGCCGTGCCGAGGGGCATGCCATGGCCAACCTTCGCAAAGAAATGGACTGGCGCCGGCTTGGTAACGGCTACTGCACCCGGCCTAAGAAGATGCCGTGTGAGTATGAGACGATCTGCGAGACTTGCACCATGTTCATGACGACCCTGGAGTTCCTGCCCACGCTGCAGGTTCAGAAGGCGGATGCAGAACGTAAGGGGCAGGTCGGACGGGTAAGGATCTTCTACGACTTGATTGCCAAGGTCGAGGGGGCCTGAGTGGCCCGAAAGCCTGTGGTCTCAGCAGGGATTTGCTCGGCTCTGTTGTCGGCAGTTGCGCGGGAGCGTTAAATCGGCCCGTTCTCATTCAGCCGCAGGATCATGTGATCTTCATCCAGGTAGCGGCCTTCCAGCTGCAGCGCCCGGGGCTCGCGGCCGTAGGTGACAAAGCCCAGACGCTCGTAGAGCGTGCGGGCCGCCACGTTATCCGAGACCACCGCAAGGTGGATTTGTTCCAGGCCCGCCAAGCTGCGGGCGTGCGCGAGCAAGCTTTCCATTAGCAGGCGGGCAACGCCTTGGCGGCGGCTGCTCGGCGAGACGTAGACGCCAAAGACCGTCGCCTTGTGGCGAACCTTGGCGCCGCGCTCCCGGAGCAGGCCGGCCGTGCCGACGATCTGTCCGCCAAGAAAGGCCCCCAGCATCAGGCGGTCGGGGCCGGGCGCGATCCGATTGGCCCATTCTTCCGGCGTCAGGCGCTGGCTTTCGGCCAGGTCCGAGCCGAAGGCTTCCGGGTTGTTGGCGAGGGCTTCCAGTCGGTTGACCTTGTAGGCTTCCAGGTCAGCAAGGGTCAGCGGACGAATCTGCACGGGATCGCCCCTCTTTTAGCTCAGATGAAATGCGGTGATGCCCCAGACCTTGGCGGTCCGGCGGGCGCACCAAAGAGTGCGCATGCCCACGCGCTGTTTACCACGTACGGTGGGATATGCGACCACCGTATGGCGTTAATTCTCCCCCTATGATAACAGAGTAGCGCCAACCACCGGCAAGAAAACTCCAGTGGCTGCTGCTTTATTGCCGGGGGATGTCGCTGTATGTGCTAACGTAAAAGCGGCTCTTCGACAAAGTTCGTGCAAGACAACTGGCGCACATGACGTGGTGCGCCAGCTCGTTACGAAAAGAACACCCCTGTGGGATCCACATGGACCTCGGCGATCAATTGGGCCAGATCATGTGTTGGCTCAACATCGCCGTACAGGTGCCAGCGCTGGTGGCTGTCAGCCCAGTGTAGAGTCCACACCTGGTTGTCCGGATCGAAGTGAAACTGCGCACAAGGCCTTCGACTGGATTTCGGGAATCTCGGATGCCAAGGCCCCGTGCACCCATAGAGGGTGACCGCGTTCTCCCGAATCCGAAATGCTAACCGGTACTCGTCCCTGATACTCTCAGGAACCCGCATCTGGCAGAAAGCAAAGAGATGTAGTTGGGCTTGGCACCGAACGTCCTCGGGCAGTGGCATCATGACCCCTCCCACGCCAAATCGTATCGAGCAGTTCTTGCTGGGGGCCGGCTTCGCCTCTATGCACAGCCGAGGATCCTCGCACGGAGGAGTGCGAGACCCGCACGCCCGTATCCGATCCGCTTCATGAGCTTCAGCCGGGTAATCTGTCCTTCGACCGGGCCGGTGCTCCACGGCAGCTCGATCCCGGCGAGGACGGCTGAACGGTCGGCCTGCAGGGTCCGGGCTAACCGTTCAAAGGGAGCAAGCCCGCTTTGGGCCGCATCTGTAAGCCAGGTGTCAAAGGCAGCAGTGGCGTGCTCCTTGAGCATGCTGCGGAACCGATCAACCAGGTCGCGTGCGCGGGTCAACTGGGGGTGCAGAGGGAGAAATTCTTGCAACACTTGACGTTGAGCGGAGGTCAAATGCTCAGGCGGGCAGAGCACCGCCCACCGAACCTCTTTCCAGGTCACTTTGGGAGTGCGGCTGTCACCTTTGCGCTGGACCCGCTCGCGAACGTTCCGCGGCGCTTTCGGCGATTCAGTTCGCCATGGTGTGAGCAGACGTCGAAGGTTTGAGATGGACCCTGTGTAACCCTGCTGCACAATCTCAGCGAATAAGGCCTGCTCATTGTGACAGCCCGATTGCCAGCGTTCTTCGAGGTAGTCCACAAAGGGGTCCAGTATGGACGGAATCCGTCGACGCTCTGCCCGTATTGGGACCTCGGCCGAGTCTAAATACTTCTGGATGGTCGGGCGGGAGAGGCCAGTCGCCTTTCGGATCTGTCGGACTGGTATGCCATCAGCGTGCAGCCGGTGCACATCCTCATACCGGCGCCGAAGCCGGTCTGCAGCGGCGGCCCGCTTTTGCTCGGCCCGGGTGATCCGTTTCGCAGGTGGGCAAGCGGGAGTAGGCTCGGGTTCGGGAGCAGGCTCCGGTTCGCAAGCAGAAACCGGCAGTGGTGCAGGCTCCGGGAGAGCCCACGACTGCCGGTCCACGACTTCTTTTAAGGCATCGCCGAGATGCTTGACAAGGTGAAAGCGGTCGGCCA
>DAHVXO010000202.1 GCA_027356675.1 Symbiobacteriaceae bacterium
GGCCCACCTGGACGCCGCCGACCCGGTTATGGCTGCGCTGTCCCGCCTCTACGCCGGGGCCCGGCCGATTCGCCCCTTTGACCTGTGGGAGTCGCTCGCATGGGCCATCGTAGTGCAGCAGGTCAACTTGACCTTCGCTTACGCCCTAAAGGGCGCCCTGGTCCGCCTCGGCGGGTGTTCCTTCGCGGGACACGGGGCCTTTCCGGGCCCAGTGGCCGTGGCAGTCCTGCGCTACGAAGACCTCCAGGCCGAAAAGTTCACTCGCAAGAAGGCCGAGTACATCATCGACCTGGCTCGGGCGATTGTGGCGGGAGAACTGGACCTCGAGGCACTGGTTGCACTCCCGCCCGCAGAATCCACCGCCGCACTGGTTAAACTCAGGGGCGTGGGCCTCTGGACCGCCGAGTGCCTGCGCATGGACGCTGGGGCGCTTGATGCCTTCCCGGCCGGCGATATCGGCATCCGCAACGCCGTGCAGCGGTACTACAGCTTGGACCACCAGCCCACCGAAGCCGAGGTGCGGGCGATCGGCGCAGCCTGGGCGCCGTACCAGGCCCTGGCCACCTTCTACCTCTGGCTGGGGCTTCGCGCCGAAACGTAGACATAAGCCCCGCAACCGTCAGCTCGTTGCGGGGCTTCGTTTTCGTGATGCCGTCCTACAGTTCGCCTTGGATCGCGTAGCGCCGGACCTTCTCCAGTTCCCGGTAGACGAGCTCCTGACCCTCAGGTGTATGCCACCAGTTCTCCCGCGTGTGATCGGCCCGCGAGTCCGGACAGCAGGTGATCCGGACGGACTTCGGGATATAGTGAGCCACAGACTGCTTGACCCGGCGGAGGTGGTGGGGGGCGGAGATCAGAATCACGTTCGAGATTTTCGCCCAGCCGATCTGCTTCTCGACTTCAGCGATGGACATACGGACATTCTCCAGCGTATTGGTGGACTGGCATTCCACCGCAATCTGCTCAGCGGGCACGCCCATCTCGACGCACCAGGCCTTCTGCTGTTCGGCTTCGCAGACGCCGGTCTCGCGCTTGTCGCCCCCCGTAATGAGGATGCGCGGCGCCCAGCCGGCCTTGTACAGTTCAGCCGCCCGCTCTGCCCGCTCGCGCCGCTTGCCGCCGAATAGGATAATCAGATCGGCGGGGCTCAACTCATCCGCGCAAAACAGATACTCGGAGATCTCACGCATGGACATGCCTTCATACAGTCTCGGACCCATGTGGCATTCCTCCCGGCGCAACTTGAGTTCGGCGCCCTAGAATACCCCTAACTTCCCGATCCGCTGGGCTGCCTCGGCGAGCCGGCCCACGCCGGTCGTCAGCGATATGCGCACATAGCCCTCTCCTGCGGGCCCAAAGCCCACGCCAGGCGCCACCACGACATGGCACTCCCGCAGAAGCAGATCGGTGAAGGATTCACTGGTCAATGGCGGAGGGACCGGGCACCAGACGAAGAATGAACCGGCGCTGGGCTGGATCTCCCAGCCAATCCGGCGCGCCTCCCGCACCCAGGTATCCCGCCGCTGCTCATACTCGGCGCAGAGGGTCCGCACAGAATCTTGCGGGCCCGTCAGCGCGGCCGCCGCTGCAATTTGAATCGCACCCCACTGGCTGCAGTTGATGTGGTCTTGAAGCAGATTCATGGCTGCGATGATCTCGCGGTTGCCCGCCAGAAATCCGATGCGCCACCCCGCCATATTGAAGGACTTGGACAGGGTGCAGAACTCCACACCAACCTCCTTCGCGCCGGGCGTCTGCAGGAAACTCAGACGCTCCCGTCCGTCGAAGACCAGATCGCCGTAGGCCAGGTCGTGAGCGACGGCTACCTGATGCTGCCGGGCAAAGGCGACCACCTGGGCGAAGAACGCCGGGTCGGCCACCGCACCCGTCGGGTTGGTGGGGAAGTTCAGGAACATCAGCCGTGCGGACTCTGCCACCTCCTTTGGGATTGCATTGAGATCAGGCAGAAATCGGTGTTCTGACCGCAGGGGCATGGCGTATGGCCGGCCACCTGCGAGTGCGACGCCAGACCAGTAGTCCGGGTAACCTGGATCCGGCATAAGACAAATGTCGCCCTCGTCCAACAGGCAGAGGCTGATTTCCTGCAGGCCCAGTTTGGTGCCAATCAGGATGCAGACTTCTGTCTGGGGGTCGAGAGCGACATTGAACTGCTTTGCGTACCACTCGGCGACAGCCTCCTTGAGCACCTGGAGGCCACCGAACGGGATGTACTTGTGGGTGGCAGGATCAATCGCCGCGCGCCGCACGGTCTCCACCACATGAGCAGGCGTGGGCAAGTCGGGGTTGCCCTGCCCGAGGTTGATCACATTGTGCCCGGCTGCCTGCAAAGCCGCGGTGGTGGCAATCAGCCGGGAAAAGAGCTGCGAAGGCAGTCTGCCAAGGCGCTGCGATTGACGAATGAAGCTCAAGGGCTACCACCTCCCTCTCGCCTGTGTCTCGTAATCCATGATATTCGCCCCCGGCGCAGCATTTCCCTGTGAACAGGCCTTCGACCTTTTCATCCTTTTTCCGCAGTGCGATAGACGGATCATTGAATGCGACCAATGCCTATGCATATGGACAGTGACGATGTTAGAATATGCTCCAGAACCTAGGGTCCGGACTAGGGTCGTGCACCAGGGTACAAACGGGAGGCGCAAGGGTGCCATGAGCCAAGTCGTGGCCGCTCCGCCGATTTTCGCAGCGGTCATCCTGCAAGGGGCATTCGTCTCGACCCCTTGCCGAATGACGCCACCGTGCTGATCCTGACGCTGATCTGGCTGCACACCTGTTCGGATTTTCGGATAGAGAGGGGGCCGTTTGTGAGCGATCTGGAGCGGCTGGAGCAGGCCTGGCTGAAGGCCGGGTATCCCAAGGAGTACATGCCGAAGGCGCAGTTTGCGAAGGCCGCCGGGCCCGTGGCGGAGGCATTCGCCGCCGGTGCCGAGGATTTTCTCAAGGCGGGGTGGACGAAGGCCGGGGTCGACTACCCCTTTTCGCCCAGCCACCCGCGTTATCAGCTCATGTTGACGGCGTATCGGGAACTTGGACAGAGCCCCGCCGGGTGAAGACCCTGGCGGGGATTTCCTTCCGCTGGTCTTGCTGCGGGGCGCCACAGGGCGGAGTGAGACCTATGCTTGAAATAGTTCACGGCACGCGGTATCCTCTCACAAGAGGGAGGATGGGTCAGTGCAATTTCCTACTGGGCTACGTGCCCTGAACCACCGGGACTTCCGGCTGTTCTGGACCGGGCAGCTGATTTCGCTGGTCGGCTCCTGGATGCAGACCGTGGGGCAGTCCTGGCTCATTCTGCAGCTGACCAATTCGCCGTTCAAGCTTGGGTTGATCAGCACGCTTCAGTTTTTCCCCATGCTGGCTTTTTCCCTGGTGGCCGGAGCCATCACCGACCGGCTGCCTAAGCGCAAGGTCATCATCGGCACACAGGCGACGCTGATGGTGCTGGCTTTCATCTTGTCTGCCCTGGCATCAAGCGGGCACGTGCAGTTCTGGCATGTCGCCGTGTTGGCGGTGCTCCTGGGCCTGACCAATACGCTGGACGTACCGGCCCGGCAGTCCTACGTGGTAGAAATGGTGGGCAAGGCGGACCTCATGAACGCCATTGCCCTGAACTCTGCGGTCTTCAACGGCGCCCGGATTCTGGGCCCGGCGGCGGCGGGGCTTCTGGTGGCCCGGTTCGGCGTTGCGCCTGCGTTCTTCCTCAACGGCATCAGCTTCCTGGCGGTCATTGCCGCCCTGCTGGCCATTCGCACCGAGGGGCTGCCGGCCCCCAGGCCCCGAGCATCCATGGGGCAGGAGATCCGTGCGGGCCTGCGCTATGCCATCCGGACACCGGTGACCCTTTTCGTCCTGAGCCTTCTGCTCACAGTCAGCCTGTTTGTGATCAACTTCGGTGTCCTGATTCCCCTGCTGGCCAGGCAGATGTTGCACCAGGAGGCGCAGGGTTTCGGGCTCCTGATGTCGTCCATGGGGGCCGGAGCGCTGGCGGGTGCGGTGGCTCTGGCCTTCCTGGGCCGCCAGCGGCCAACACTGGCTATCTTTACCGGGGCGGGGGCTGTCCTGTGCACGGCTACCCTGCTCGTCGCGGGGGTCCAGCAGTTCCTGCCGGCAGCGGCAATGCTGGCGGTCATGGGATTTTCCCAGATCATCTTTTCGGCCAGCGCCAACACCATCCTCCAGGTGACCACGCCGGACGAGCTGCGGGGTCGCATCATGAGCTTGTTCGCTCTGGTTTTCGCTGGCTCGACCCCCATTGGCTCCTTCTTTATCGGCCTGATCACCGAAAACCTCGGGGCGCCGGCCGGCTTCCTGTCCGCCGGCGGCCTCGGCCTCTTGTCGGTGGTCATGATCGCCGCCTGGTGGAAGCTGCACGGCCAGCGCTAAATAGCAAGACCCGCCTGGGCTGCCACGCCCGGGCGGTTCGCCGCGACAGCTTGTGTCCCGCAACGGTCAGGAGGTCGCAGCTGAGGTCGGCGACGGTCACCGGGATCTTGCCCAGCGACTGGGCGGCATCCACATGGAAGCGGATGCCATGCTCC
>DAHVXO010000236.1 GCA_027356675.1 Symbiobacteriaceae bacterium
CCGGCAGCACGGCCTCCGCCAGGTATTCCACCGCCGCCTCGTCGCGACCCAGTCCCGCCACGAAGTCCAGGTGTACGAAGAGCAGCTTGCCGGCCTTGCTTGTGGCGTCGGCAACTGAGCCGAGCCGGGCGATGGAGGAGCCCAACAGGAAGACTACCCGCGCCAGCGAACTCAACGCGGCCTCCAGGGATTGCTCGTCCCGCACCGCCGCGATCACCGGATGCGCCCGCAGCCCCGCAGTCAGGGCCTCCAGGGCACTGGCGTTCCCTGTGGGATGGACCGGACCCATCAGACCTCACCTCTCGATAGCCCGTTCTTCGACGCCTGTATTCCCGCCCCCTGTCAAACGCGGGTAGCGATTCAAGCACAAAAGTCCGGAGGGGCCACATGAGACCCCTCCGAACTCATATGTCCTTGTCCCTTAAGCCAGGAACGCACCGAGGCTCTTGGCATCCAACCCGACCACTGCCGTACTGCCCCGTACGATGATCGGCCGCCGCCACAGCCCGGGCTCCGCGGCTAACAGGCTCAGGAGTTCCTCATCGGAAAGCTCCCGCTCCGCCAACCCCAATTCTTTGAACCGCCGGCTCCGGGTCGAGAGGATATCCCGGGCACCACCCGGCAGCAGGGCTGCCAGGGTCCTGACCTCCTCCACCGTCGCCTTCTGCTTAAAGAACAGCCGCTCCTTGATCTGGACCGGCGAGGCGCCAAGCACCTGCTTGGCCTTCTGGCAGGAGCTTCACGTCGGATACGTATAGAAGGTTACCTCCGTGCTCAATCCGCCACCTCCTAGAATCGCCGATAGCCACCCCGCTGTCCTTCGGTCGGGATTACCGGGGTAACCGGCCGCAGCCTGCCGTGAAGGAAGTCAGCGGACATCCGATTGTAAACGGCGGGGTGCTCTGCCATACATAGACACCCGGCCCCCGGCACGACCGCCACGCGCGCATCGACCATCTCGGCCGCCGCCTCCAGCGCATCCGCGGGCGAGGCCAACCCATCCCGCTCTCCTACCACGAGGAGCACGGGTTGGGTCACCTCCCGCAGGGAGTCCAGCAAGGGGTAAGCGGACTGGGCCAGCAGGTCGCCGTATCGGACGATCGGGCTGGTGTTGCGCCAGCGCGTCATCTGGGCGGAGACCAGCTGCCGAGGTACTGCAGCACTGAACAGATTGGCAACGAATGCTTCGGCCGCCTCGCCGCGGGCGGCCGCCTCACGGGTGGCGTGACAGGCCCGACCACCTTCGCTGAGGCCGCTCAGGATCAGACCAACCACCCGATCGGGCACGCTCAGCGCCAGATCGACGGCAATTGACGAGCCCAGACAGACCCCGACCACGGCGACGGGCCAGCGAATCGCCAGGGCGTCCAGGAAGCCGAGCACCGCCTGCCCGTACTCTGCCACCGAAGCGGACCCCAGGCCCTCTGACCGCCCATGACCAGGCAGGTCAAGGGCGATGCACCGGGCACCTTGCGACAGACCAACCAGTTGCGCCTGCCACGTGGCGGCCGTCCCGCCGTCCTCATGCAGGAAAAGCACAGTCGGACCATGTTCGGATAGACCGGCTGTCTCGTAGTAGACACTCACGCCATCGACTTGGACGGACCCGCGTGAGCGAATCTCAGAGCCCTTCACGCGTCTCGCATTCACCCTGGACGAGTAGATCAGTCCCATCGATCAGGTTCGCCCCACGTACCAGAAGTGGCACCGATTACGGTGTTGTCCCTGCTGCGATGCCGCCCCTCCTCGACAGGAAACGGCGCAGGGTAGCGCGGCCGGACCCTCACCCCCGTCCCCACGGGAGCGCTGGAACCCCTCAGACCCCGACCTTTGCCGCATCACCTCATTCCGACGAACCGCCCGTGGACCAGTGATATTACGCTTTGGGGTAATCCCCCAGGAATCCCTTGCCGGCCTTGCGTCCCAGGCGCCCGGCCCTGACCATCTGCTTGATGAGCAGGGGCGGTGCGTATTGCGGCTGGCGGAATTCGTGGTGGAAATACTCCATAACGTTGTAGCAAACATCAACCCCCGTAAAGTCCAGAAGCGTAAAGGGGCCCATGGGATGGTTCAGGCCCAGGGTGATCGCGGTGTCCACCTCTTCAGGCGTCGCAATGCCCTCTTCCACCACCTTGATGGCCTCGGTCATCAGCGGCATCAGGATCCGGTTGACCACGAAGCCCGGCGAATCCTTGCGCACTTCGATGGCCTTCTTGCCCAGCCGCTCGGCGAGGTCCATGGCCGTGCGGACCGCCTCGTCCGAAGACTGATAGCCGTGAATCACTTCCACCAGCCGCATGACCTGCGCCGGATTGAAGAAGTGCATGCCCACCACGTTGCCGGGGCGCCCGGTGGCGGCAGCAATCTCTGTGATGGACATGGAGGATGTATTGGTTGCCAGCACCACGCCCGGTCGGCAGATCCGGTCCAGGTCGGCAAAAAGCCGCTTCTTGATGGCGAGGTCCTCAAAGATGGCCTCGATGACAAAATCCGCCTCAGCAAACTGTTCGAGATCCGTGGTGGTCGTTATGAGGGCCAGCGTAGCAATGCGATCTGCCTCGGTCAGTCTGCCCTTTGCAATCGCCCGCTGCATCAGGGAGTCCATGGTAGCGACTGAGCGCTCAACGTACCCGATCTCCAGGTCACGCAGGATGACATTGAAGCCTGACTGGGCCGCCACGTGGGCGATTCCCGTCCCCATAGCCCCTGCCCCGCACACACCGATGGTCCGGATTTCCATGTCCTACACTCCTCTATGGTACTGCAATGGTAGACCGCGGGTCTGCCTTATTCCATACCCGAACAGTGTTCGTAACGAAAGTTGGTCAATTTGAAGGATCACCGACACCAGTCGACGCGCAGCCAAATCTGACCGACCCTTTCTGATCCACCAGATCCCCTCAGAGCGTTTGCTAAAGCTGTCCGGAGAGGTCGCCCTCCCAGATATTGTTTCCCCCTACGACTGCTGCTTCGGCACTGAGACGGACGCCAGCAGCAGCTCCGCTACATCCAGCACCTGCACGTTGCCGGAGGCGTCCT
The DNA here is from genome assembly GCA_027356675.1 of Symbiobacteriaceae bacterium. Next base: position 3,040 of record DAHVXO010000236.1, read on the forward strand.
CGGCGGCGACGCCGTCGCTCATCATGGTCATGCAGAACGGGCAGTTGGTCGCCACTGTGGTCGCCCCGGTCGCAAGCGCCTGGCGGGTCCGCTCTACGTTGACCCGAGTGCCGACGGACTCCTCCATCCACATCCGAGCACCGCCGGCGCCGCAGTACATGGACTGCTCGTGGTTGCGCTCCATCTCCTTGATCTGCACACCTGGAATCGCCTGGAGCAGATCGCGGGGTGGAGCGTAGACATCGTTGTAGCGCCCCAGGTAGCAGGAGTCGTGGTAGGCGATCTCCCGTTCAACCTTGGTAACCGGCTTGAGCCGCCCCGCCTTGACGAGGTGGTCGAGCATCTGCGTGTGATGGATGACCTCCGCCTCGAAGCCCATTTGCCGGTACTCGTTAGAGAACGTATTCGCGCAGTGCGGGCAGTGGGTAATGATTTTTTTCACGCCATAGCCCTTCATCGTTTCGATATTCTCCGTCGCGAGCTGCTGGAAGAGCATTTCGTTGCCTGCGCGGCGGGCCGCATCGCCCGTGCACTTCTCCTCCTTGCCCAGGATCGCAAAGGATACGTCGGCAGCCTGCAGCAACTGTACAATGGACCGGACGATCTTCTGGCCCCGCTGGTCGAACGCCCCGGAGCAGCCCGGCCAGAACAGATACTCTGCGTCGGGATTCTCGGCCATGGTGGGCACGTTCAGATCTTCCGCCCACTTGGTGCGGGTGTGAGCGCCCAGGCCCCAAGGGTTCCCCTGCCGCTCGAGGTTCTTGAAGGTCTGATTCAGCTCAGAGGGGAACTCGCCCGCCAGCATCACCTGATGGCGGCGCATCTCAATGATCTTCGGCACGTGCTCGATGTTGACTGGGCAAACTTCCATACAAGCCCGGCAGGTCGTGCACGACCAGATGACCGCGGGCGCGATCACGGGCCCGACCAGCTCGGACTCAACCGCCTGCTCCAACGGGCGCTCGCCCTTCGTAGCCGCCAGGGCCAAGAGCGGACCCTTCTGGTGCAGGTGATACTGCAGGTCGAGGATCAAAGCCTTGGGGTTCAGCGGCTTGCCGGTCAGGTAGGCCGGGCAGTTCTCCTGGCAGCGCCCGCACTCGGTGCAGGCATCGAGGTCGGCGAGGTCCTTCCAGGAGAAGTCCCAGAGGCTGGCAGCGCCCAGAACCGGGGTCTCGGTCTCCAGGTTGGTCAGGCTCAGCTGCCCCTTGGGCTTCAGGTCCTGGAGGAAGATGTTGGCCGGCCCGCTGAAGATGTGGAGCATCTTCGAGAACGGCAGGTAAGCCAGGAACGAAAACGAGATGGTCAGGTGGAACCACCAGAGCACGCGGTGGAGACCCAGCAGCGCCACCGGGCTGAAGAGGGCACCCAGCAACTGTCCGTGCAGGTACCCGAACGGCGACCAGACGCCCCAGGGGTCGCCCGTGGTCACAATCCGGATGCCTTCGATGAGGAACCCCGTCCACATGATCAGGAGGTAGTGGGCCAGGAAGATCCAGTCAGCGAAAACCGAGGGGATGTTCTTGCCCGCAGTAAGAGCCCGGGGCTTGAAGATCGACCGCCGCACCCAGGCGATGGCCACGCCCACCATCGCCAGGAACCCCACCGTATCCAGGGTAAGGGACTGGAAGAACAAGTAGAAGTTTCCCCGCATGATGTGGATGCGCAGGTCGGCGTCGATCATGACTACGATCGTGCCCAGGAAAAGGATGACGAAGCCCCAGGAGAAGAGGATGTGGAAGAACCCCGCCAGCGGGTTGCGCGCCAACCGTGCCTGCAGCACCCCGTTGGTCAGAACCTGCCTGACCCGTACCCAAACCTGGTCGAACCGGTTTTCCGATCGCCCGATGCGCCAGAGCCGGAGCCGCCGCCAGACGCCGTAGGCAAAGATAGCGACGGTCGGCAGCAGCAGCAAGTACATGATTGCGATACCAGAGATGTTCCAGTAGATTTCCCGCGTCGGTGTGGACATGGGTGGCCCCCCTCGTCATCTGTCCTGCGTACCCCGCGCAAACCGTATGCAGCCGGAGCGTGATTCGCACGTTGACACAACCAAACGATTGGTTGATTCAGGTGATTCGCCCGGATTAGCGATATCGTATTCGTGGAGGGCGAGCGGTTGTCCTCTCGATGACATGAGAGAATCCCCGGCAATTGCGGCATACGCCCCCGAGCCGATAGACCGGCGCGGGGGCGTATGCGGAGCCTCTGCATTTACGGGCGGCGGGGCGATGGTGTCGGGGTCGCCGGCGCCCCCAGCGGACCCGGGCGAATGGGTGTCTGCGGTTCCTGACCCATGGGCTCTTGCGGCGCCGGACCCTGGCCGGGCCGGGTCAGCGACGGACTCTCCGGCCCTTCGCCCTGGTCGAAGAGGCGGTACTTGTCTGCCAGCTGGATCTGCCAGAGCCGGTGGATCGGCATCTGGTAGAGCGTCGGTTCGATGCGCCGATCGCCCTTTCCGATTGGGTACATCCAGATCGCCGGCTCGGTCACGATCCCCTCATGCATCCGCACGCCTATGTAGATCGAATCCCGGTACCCCTTCTTGTAGCAGATGACCGTCAACTGCCCGTGCAGTTCCGCCAGCAACTGCTCCAGCCTGGGGTTGCGGAAGACCGGAGCGTCGATTGCAGGTGCCACGCCCTGGGCGTTGGTCTCGACCCGGTCGCCGCTCTCGCCCACGGCGCACCCGGCCCCGGGGATGCCCTTCTGTGTGATGGCGTCCACGACGGAGATATGCAACTTCGCCGTCTTGACGCCCAGTACCCGCCAGTAGGCCCGGCGGATCATGCCGGCTGGCTGTGGCACGCCTTTTCCCTCGGACGCCTCCGTCACCTGATACCCTGCCAATCCACCGGCGATGACCAACACTAGCACCACCGCCAGCCACTTGATGCGCGTCACGCTTCTCCCCCTCTTCACGTCTTACCCCGGCAGCGACATGAGCGAACGGCCCTGATAGTACCACTGCAAGATCCGGAGCATGTTGTAGCCCTGATCGGCCCAGTATTGCGTGCCCCACTGGGACATCATGTTGGCGTTGCGGTACTCCCAGTTCGGTCCGCCCTCGTATCCCGCGCGGTAGTTGAGCTCTACAATCGTACCGTCGGGCGCCGTGTAGGCCACGTTCCGGGTGCGCTGGTAGGCTTCGTTGGCTGTCGCAAAGCGGTTTCCCTCGCGATAAGTCTGGAAGTTGGTCGTGTTGTCCAGGTCAAACTCCCAACCATCCAAAATGGTCGGGTGGAGGACATGATACCAGGCGAACATCTTCACCGCCATGGCGCCGGCCTGGAGCGCCTCCTGCTGCCAGGACGGGATCCACTCGTTGGGCAGCGAATCGTACACGTAATTCTCGAAGGGGACCGTCTTCACGTAGATGATACGGCCGCGCGGGTTTGGCTCCCCGTTCGGCCGCGCCTCCCGGATCGCGACTCGGATCGCTGTGGGATAGGGCGTGTTGTAGATCGTCTGGTTCTCGGCCAGGGCGCTGGTCGGACTCATTGCCAGGGTAAACAACAGGACCAGAGACAGGATGCGCTTCACGGCTGACCCCCCGATTGAGATGAACTCTCCTTAATCTCTCCGCACCCGGCGCCGGGCTATTCCACTTTTAACGTGCCAACCAGGGATGTCTCCGGCTCGCCGGGCGCGTCCGAGTACAGTGGCCAGTCACCCTTTTCGCCGGCCGTAAACTCAACGTAGGACTCCTCGCCCGGCCCCAGGGTACGCGTGACAATGCCGTAACGGGGGATGATGACGTTGTGCGCGGCGGTGCCCGCGTTGCGGACGTGGATGCGCACTTGGCCGCCCACCTTGGCCGGGATGATCTGCGGTCGGAAGCCGCCCTCCGTGATGGTCAGGTCGACAATGCCCGTCTTGCCCGCCATCTGCAGGGCGATGGGGACCGGCGCCTCCTGCATGGCCAGAATCTCCGGACCGGATGGGGTGGAGTCGGCCTTCGCACCCGCGGCCGGCTGCTCGGCGTGGCGCCCCGGGCCGCCGCCCGCCCCGCAGCCGGTTATCATCAGCATTAGTAGAACCAGGCAGACCGCGCGCATGATCCACGACTCCTCTCACCGCAAGTCTTTCCCTGTGGGGTGAAAAAAACGCGCCCCCTGCGAGGAGGGGCGCGTTGAACGCCGAATATCGTGGAGGTGTAAATGGTCCCTGCGGAGGAGGAACTCAGCCCGTGACCAAGCCCCAGCGCCTGCAGCAACTCGCCGCCGCCGTCTTCACCACCATGGATGAGGCACGCAAGGCAAAGCTCGCATCCGGCACCGACGTCATCAATCTCTCCATCGGCAGCCCCGACCTGCCCCCGGCGCCGCACATCGTCGAGGCGCTGGCCGCAGGCGTGCGCAACCTGGGCAACTACGGCTATCCCATGCGGGACCTGCCGGTCTTCCGGCAGGCGGTCGCACACTGGTACCGGCAGCGGTTCGGCGTGGTGGTCGACCCCGAATCCCAGGTGGTTGGCCTCACGGGCTCACAAGAGGGCCTGGCGCACATCGCACAGTCCGTGACTGACCCCGGGGACTTGGTGCTGGTGCCCGACCCGGGCTACCCGATCTATACGGCTGGTCCTGTGCTGGCTGGGGCCGAACTCTATCCGGTGCCGCTGGCCGCCGAACGGGGCTTCCTGCCCGACCTCGAGGCTCTGCCGGCGGAGGTGAAGCAGCGGGCCAAGCTGCTCCTGCTTAACTATCCCGGCAATCCACTGGCGGCCGTGGTGCGACCAGGATTCTACGAAAGCGTTGTTGTCTTCGCCCGCCGGTACGGCGTGGCCGTGCTCCACGACGCAGCTTACAGTGAGTTGACCTTCGATGGCTACCGGCCCCCCAGCTTCCTACAGACCCCCGGGGCTACGGACGTAGGCCTTGAGTTCAACTCGCTCTCGAAGACCTTCAACATGGCCGGTGCCCGCATCGCTTACGCCATCGGCAACGCAAGCCTGATCGGGCAACTCGCTGAGGTGAAGAGCCACCTGGACTACGGCATCTTTCGCCCGATTCAGGAGGCGGCCATTGCCGCCCTGACGGGCCCGCAGGATTGCGTCCGGGAGATGGCGGCCACCTACGAACGGCGCCGCAACGTGCTGGTGGATGGACTGACCCGGGTTGGCTGGGCGCTGCCCCGCCCAAAGGCCACCATGTTCTGCTGGGCACCCATCCCGCCCGGCTGGGGTTCCAGCCTGGACTTCGCCATGGCCGTGCTAGAGCAGGCCGGGGTGACCATCGTCCCCGGCAGTGGCTTCGGCGCCATGGGCGAAGGCTACGTCCGCATCGCCCTGGTGCAGAGCGAGGAGCGCCTGGCGGAGGCCGTCGAGCGCATCGGGCGCAGCGGGGTGATCAAGTAGTCGGGGGGATGCAGAGCGCCGTAACACCCCCGACACCCCCCACGCCTTGGGCAGTCTCGTCGGTGCCATGACGTCATGCCGACATGGCAACCTCTGTGTGTTACTGCTTTTTCGCCGTGAGCTTCACATCGAGCTTGACCGCCTCGTTCACCGTCAGCATCCCGGCGATGCTGGGGGGCTGTATATTGAAGTCCCCCAGATTGAACTTGACGCTTGCCGTGAGAACAACGGTACCCCCCTGCAGTGATGCCTTAGCGTCGAAGACGAGGGGCTTATTGGTATTGTGGATTTTCATTTCCCCGGCCAGCTTGAAGCTGACCTCCTTGCCGTCGCTGGGGATCGTGACCCCGCCCTCGGCACCCTTGACCGTGAACTCGGCGAAGGGATACTTCTGCGACTCCAGACCCTGGGTCAGGAGCCGGGAATCCCGGCGAGGCTCGTCGCTCTTCAGCGTCCGCAGGTCCACCGTCACCTTCGAGGGCTGGAGCGCCCCACCATCCAGGATCAGCTCGCCCTGCACT
>DAHVXO010000243.1 GCA_027356675.1 Symbiobacteriaceae bacterium
TTGCGGATGGTCTTCTCGGCGAAATGGAGTTCGTCGGCGATCTCCTGGTTCGTTCGCCCAGCCGCTATGAGGCGTAGCAGCGTCAGTTCCAAGTCCGTCAGACCGAAAGAGTTCGGCGACCCCTTCGTCGGGGGCCCCACCGGTTGTGCAACCTCGGAGGTCTTCGCAACCCGTCCTGTCGGCCAGCTCTCGCCGGCCAACCGCCGTAACGCCTGTACGATCGACGCCCCCAGCGATGGGTCGAGAATCGACTCGCCCCGTGCCACCGCCCGCACCGCCTCGACCAGGTTGGAGTCCGAGAGGTTCTTCAGCACATACCCGCGGGCGCCGGCCAACATCCCTTCAACCAGCGCATCCTCTTCGGGAAACGAAGTGAGAAAGACCACACCGGTCTGAGGCAGAAGATCAAGGATGCGTCTGCAGGCCTCGATGCCCCCGATACCGGGCATGCGTATATCCATGATCACGACATCCGGCGCATGTCGCTCGGCCAACCGAATGGCAGCCTCCCCGTTGGCTGCTTCCCCGACGACGTAAAGGTCGGGGTACTCGGAGAGCAGCGACACCAGCCCTCTGCGAACCACTCCATGATCGTCCACAACCAGCACGCGGTAGGGGGACTGGGGCTCATCCATAGCCTTACTTCCTCCCCGGGAGAGCGCTAATTCAGTCGCTTCAGTTCGGGTACGGGAATCTGGAGGAACAGGCGGGTGCCTTCTCCCGGTGCGCTCTCGACACGAAAAACACCACGTAATTGTTCGGCTCGCAGGCGCATGTTCCGCAACCCATTGTGCGAAAGGTCGGCGTCAGTCTCGGGATCCAGTGCTTGATCGACGGTAAACCCAACCCCGTCATCTGCAATCCGCAGAAGCAGGCTGTCCTCCTGAAACGCCAGCATAACCGAGGCCTGATTGGCACGGGAATGTCGCACCGCATTGGATAAACCCTCTCGCATCACGGCGAGAAGCTCCTTGCGAAGGCTGGTAGGCACAAGGGCGGCGGCTTGCGGACCTTCAAAGCCCTGTGACGTAAAGGTGACCGGGAGTCCGGCGAGGCGAGCGGACTGATTTACGTAGTCGTGTGCGGCCGACGCCAAAGTCAGCAGCGGGACCTGTTCGTGATGCAGGTCTGTGATGGCATGCCGGAGGTCCCAGATGGCGCCGCTCAGTTCCGCCGTCAGGTCGGTGACAATCGGAATGGCGTCCACGTACTCGCTTGGGAGTCGCCTGCCCAGCGTGTTAAGCCCTAGCCCTACGCCGTAGAGTGTCTGCAAAATACCGTCGTGCAGATCACGGGCGATCCGCTCTCGCTCACGGACAATCACACGCTCTTTCTCCGCCTGGTACAGCCGCCGGGTGGTCTCTACGTTGAAGACACCCATCAGCCGGGACGTGGCTCCCACAGTACCGATGGCGGTGAGCGTGCGCAATATCTCGATTGGAAACCCGACCACCTGCAGGAACGCTTCGGTGTTGAGCACGGAGGCTGGCCAAAACGCCTGACGCGGCACGATGAGCCCTGCCGTCAACCCATACAGCATAAAGAATCCGGCACTGAAGTATAAGTTGCGTACGTAGGCGTGCAGTTGGTCGTCTCTGAGGTCTTCGACCTGCCTTAGCAACCCCAAAGCCACAATCAGCCCGGATGGCAAGCCCAGCATGTACCGGGACCATGCCTCTGAAACCCAGTACCAGGTGTTCACCCCGGCATCCTGGTACACCAGCGGATAGCCGAAAAAGGCGATCAGCCAGACCAGGGTGATCACAGGAGCTACTCTGCGCATCACCGTGGCGGCGGTCGTGGCACGCCGGGATACTATAAGTCCGAGTCCGAAGTGCATCAGAAACCCGAATGACACGGCCCCAAGGACCGTGCGCAACCCCCACAGGGCAGCGATCGTAGGCGACTGATCGGGACGTGCCTGCAGCGGGATGAACACGAGGCCCCAGTCGGCAAACGCATGAACAAACGCGAAGCCCGCCAGCGCCCACAGGCGGTCCGCCAGAACGAATCGACTTCCCACACGGTACTGGACCGCGACGACCAGCCCAAGGGAGAAAAAGGACAGGCCGTAAACAAATTGAACGATGATCATGTTGTGGAGAAGCCACGTCTGGATGACAACCATCACCTCAGGCTATTGTGCGTAGTGAAGAATTCGGCAGAGGCGCCGGTCGGGTCCTGCCGACTTTCGAGTGCAAGCAAAGGTCTTGACGTTAATCGCGCATCCTCTTGCCCCGTTGCCTCTTGTCACCGGACAGTTGGCCAAAGTATAATGGAAGCCAAATGAAGGAAAGGGCTCTCACTGGGTCCGAGAACGCCATAAGTGCGTCAGGTGCCCCACCCAAGCTGGGGAGAATAGGGAAGCGGGTGGAATTCCCGCGCGGTCCCGCCACTGTAACCGGGGAGCATACCGGACCAGGGCAGAGTCCTGTCTGAACAGGATGCCTGGCTGAAAGGGCCACTGGGATATCCTCCTGGGAAGGCGCCCGGTACGCGATGACCCGGAAGCCAGGAGACCTGCCTGACGGTGTCTGGTCCTCCTGTCC
>DAHVXO010000269.1 GCA_027356675.1 Symbiobacteriaceae bacterium
CACTGCCGTGTTCACTCTTTTCAACACTCGTTTTAATATGGTAGCAAGCACCCGACCTTGTGTCAAATGAAAGACCCGAGCCCGGGGAACCGGGCTCGGGCTTCAAGAGACCCTTATGGGATGAGATGGCGGCGCTGCAGAACGGTCTGCAGATCATCGGCCTTGCGTTTGAAGGCGGTGCGCCGGTTCTGAGCGATGATGCGCCGCGCCACCGCCGGCGGTACGGGCAGGTCCGTGGCGGCCACCAGTGGCTCAATTGCGGCGGCCATCACAGTCATGTAATTGTCCATTACTGGCTGCGCCAGGTGCTGTTCGAGGATCCAGACGAAGAATTGGTCGGCCTGGTCATAAGTGAAGCCGAGTTCGCCCTCGTCGGTCTGCCCGGGCCAGAGGCCGGCCGTGGGCGTGCGGTTCACCAGATCGGCGGGGAATCCGCCGCTGGCCGCCAGGCCGCGCACCTCGGCCTTGGTGCAATCGCGGATGGGCTGCCGGTCCGCCACCCCATCGCCCCGGATGGAGAAGTACCCCAGGAAGTTCTCGATGGCGTTGTCGGTGCCCATCATCAAGCCCTGGAAGGTGTCGGCGAAGAACCCGGCGGTCATCATGCGCAGGGTCGGCTTCAGGTTGTTGACCGCCCAGGCCAGCTTGCGCTCATCGAGCGGCAGACCGCTCTTGGCAGCCATCTCCTGTGCAGCAGCCGTGTAAACCGCCACTGCCTTCGCCCAGAGGTCGCTGAGGTTGACGGTAACGGCGGGCATGCCCAGGTGATCGGCCACGCGCTGGCCATCCACGATATCCGCCAGGCGCTCACCCTTCAGCTCCTCCTCGCTGCTGCATGGGAGCAGCAGGGCCAGGGCGCCTTGGGGTACCGCCCGCTTGGCAACCAGGGCGGAGACAGATGAGTCCACACCGCCGGACAGGCTGTTGATCAGGGCCCCCATGCCCGCGTTTTCCACGTACGCCCGCAGTTCGGCGGCGCGCTCCTCAATCGGTGCCACGTACTGTTGCTGCAGATCGGCCATGACTGCTCCTCCCCTATTGCCCGTTAGTCTGCCCCAGAAATTGCAGGATCACGCTGAGATAGTAGGCCACGCCGACTTCCATGCACCCCTCGTCGATCATCAGCCTGGGGGTGTGGAGTCCAGCCGGGTCCGTGGTGCCAGGTGCGGTGGAGCCCAGCCGGGCAAATGTCCCGGGCACCTTCTGCAGGTAGAAGGCAAAGTCCTCGCCGCCCATGGAGGGATGCATATCCGCCACCCGGTCCGGCCCGAACATGGCCTCGGCCGCCCGGCGGCCCAGGTCGGTCGCCGCCGGGTCGTTGACCAGCACGGGGTAGCCGCCGTCGTACGCAAGCTGGTAGGTCGCCCCGGCAGCCTCGCAGACGCCCCGAATGACCTGCTCGATCCGCACAGGCATCTGCTCCTGTACGTGCGCATCCATGGTCCGGACGGTACCCTTGAAGGTCACCTCATCGGGGATGACGTTGCGGGCAGCCCCACCGTGAATAGACCCCACGGTGATCACGGCGCTGGCAAATGGGCTGACGTTGCGGGCCACAATCTGCTGCAGAAGGGTGATACACTGGCAGGCGACCATAATCGGGTCGACGGTCGCATGCGGCGCTGCCCCGTGCCCGCCCTTGCCGCGAATCGTCACGTCAAACTCGTCGGGCGCCGCCAGACGGGGTCCGGCGCCGAAGGCCATCGTGCCGGCCGCCAGCATTGGTGCCACGTGAATGCCAAAGATCATGTCGACGTGGGGGTTCTCCAACACACCGTCGCGAATCATGAGGCTTGCGCCGCCGGGATTGACTTCCTCGCCCGGCTGGAAGATGAGTACGATGTGGCCCGGGAAGTCCAGCCCTTTGAGGGCCTTCGCCGTCGCCAGCAGGGTGGCGGTATGTACATCGTGCCCGCAGGCGTGCATGACGCCGGGTGTGGTGGAGCAGAACGCGAGTCCGGTCTCCTCTTGAATCGGCAGGGCATCCATGTCGGCCCGCAGGGCGATGGTGGGGCCGGGTCGGGAGCCCTCCAGCACCACCTTGATGCCGTAGCCGCCGACGCCGGTCTGGAAGGAGAGCCCCAGCCGCTCAAGCTGGGCGGCCACGTAGGCACTGGTCTCCTTCTCCTGGAAGCTCAGTTCCGGGTGCTGGTGCAAGTGGCGCCGTACTTCGACGGCGAACGGTTGGACGGACCTGGCCAATGTGAGCAATTGGTCTCGATTGCGTGTAAGTATCGCTGTTCCCTCCCATCCGGAGTTCCTTAGAAGCAATACCCCAGAGGATGGGTCAAACCCTGCCACGCTGTCAGGTAAATCGGTTAGGGGCCTCGAGGCCGGCGATCAGCACCTGGGCCACCTCGGGCCGGGAGAACTCGGGCGGGGGCACCTGCCCGGCCCACAGGAGCTCGCGCACCTTGGTACCGGAGAGGGTCACGTGCTCGACCTCGCCGTGCGGGCAGGTCTTGGGGGAAGCCATGTTCCCGCATTTCCGGCAGAAGAAGGTGTGCTCAAAGAAGAGCGGTGTGATGCCCAGTTCCACCGGGTCCAGTTCATCGAAAATGCGCTGGGCATCGTAGGTGCCGTAGTAGTCGCCGACCCCGGCGTGGTCCCGCCCGACGATGAAGTGCGTGCAGCCATAGTTCTTCCGGCAGATGGCGTGCCAGACGGCCTCCCGTGGCCCCGCGTACCGCATGGCCGCCGGGAAGACGCCCAGCATGGTCCGGCCAGCGGGGAAATACCCGTCCAGGATGGCCTGGTAGGCCTGCATCCGCACGGCGGCGGGGACGTCGTCTGCCTTGGTCTCCCCTACCAGGGGGTGGAGCAGGAGACCGTCGCAGATCTCCAGGGCGCATTTTTGGATGTACTCATGGGCGCGATGGACCGGGTTGCGGGTTTGGAAACCAACGACCCGCCGCCAGCCCCGGGCCGCAAAGGCCGCTCGGGTCTCAGCCGGGTCCTTATGGAACGCCGGAAAGGCCGGCGCAGGCCGGTCGAGCAGCCAGGTCGGCCCGCCCAGGTAGACCTCCCCCTGCTCGAGCAGCCGTCGGACACCCGGGTGCGCCGGGTCGGTAGTCCGGAAGCACTGCAAGGCCTCCTGCTCCTTGTCGTAGCCGTACCGCTCCTCCACCGTCATGATGGCCAGGGGGAGGCCGTCCGGGCTCTCCAGCAGGATCTCGCACGCAGGGGCGAGGGACCGGGCCTGCTCCCGCGTGGTCGCCACAGTGACCGGAAGGGCCCAGAGCAGGCCGTTCGCCAGGCGCATCTCCCGGACGACACGCAGGTAGTCTGCCGGGCCCATGAAGCCGGTGAGGGGGCTCAGCCCCCCGACCCCGATCAGTTCCAAGTCCGAGGCCTCACGCGGGGTCAGCCGGAGCCGGGGGAGGCGCTCCGCCCGCCCCACCGCCTCCGCCCGTTGCTCCCCGCTGAGCACGTGGTTCACCAGCACGCCGCCATGCGGTGCGATTGTCATGCCGCGCACTACCCCCTACTTATGCAGCCCGCATTCGGTCTTGGCAAACCCGCTCCAGCGCCCGGCGCGCGGGTCTTCCCCCTGCCGCACCGCCCGCGTGCAGTGGGTGCACCCGATGGAGGGGTAGCCCTGATCATGCAAGGGATTATACGGCACATCGTTCGCCAGAATGTACGTCCACACATCCTGTTCAGTCCAGGTGGCCAGGGGATTGACCTTCACCAGGCCGAATTTCGCATCCCATTCGACAACCTGGGCGTTGGCACGTGTCGGCGCCTGCTCCCGCCGGATGCCCGTGATCCACGCCTCGTGTTCGCCCAGCGCCCGCTTCAGGGGTTCGATCTTACGGATTCCACAGCAGGCGTCCGGATCGGCGGTCCATACTGCCTCGCCATGGCGGGCGGCCTGCTCCGCCAAGGTAAGCAGGGGTTGATAACGCTTCAGGTCGATGTCGTAGCGCGCCTTCACTCGCTCGATCAGGGCGTACGTCTCGGGGAACAGGACGTCCGTATCCAGGTAGAAGACCCGGGCGCCCGGACAGAGTCGGGCGACCATGTCGACCAGCGCCACATCCTCGGCGCCAAAGCTGCAGGCCAGGCCAATCTCCAGGGGACCAAACTGCTGATACGCCCAGCGCAGAACCGCTGCCGTCCCCTGACTTTCCAAAGTCTGCGCCACCGTACCCAGTGCCTCCGGTGTCCAGGTTTGCGTCGCCAGAGCAACCGCCTCCTCGTGAACCCACTTCGGGTCCACGATATGCAGCCCGGACGCCAGACGGCAATGGAAAACGAGGGGGCCTTCAAAGCCCCCTCGCAGTTTTGTTGACGAAACCTACACCTGCAGGTCGGCGAAGAGCACCGAGGAGAGGTAGCGTTCGCCCGTGCTCGGTAGCACGACGACGATCAGCCTCCACTTGTGCTCCGGTCGCTTTGCCACCTGGACCGCGGCATGCACCGCCGCACCCGAGGAGATGCCGCACAGGATGCCCTCCTCCCGGGCCAGCCGGCGCGCCATATGGATGGACTGCTCGCTGCTGACCTGGACCACCTCGTCGACCACGTTCGGATGGAGGTTGACCGGAACGAACCCGGCACCGATGCCCTGGATCTTATGCGGACCGGGCTTGCCGCCCGAGATGACGGCGGACTCCACCGGCTCCACGGCGATGACCTTGAAGCTCGGCTTGCGGGACTTGATCACCTCGCCGACACCGGTCACGGTGCCGCCGGTGCCCACGCCGCCGATGAAGATGTCCACCTCGCCGTCGGTGTCCCGCCAGATCTCCTCGGCCGTGGTCTCCCGGTGAATCGCTGGGTTGGCCGGGTTCTCAAACTGCCCGGGAATCCAGGCGTTAGGCGTGTTCTCCATGATCTCCTTGGCCTTGGCGATGGCTCCCTTCATGCCCTCGGTGCCGGGGGTCAGGACCAGCTCAGCACCGTAGGCCTTCAGCAGCTTGCGCCGCTCGATGGACATGGTGTCAGGCATGGTCAGAATCACCTTGTACCCCTTGGCCGCGGCAATGAAGGCCAGGGCAATGCCGGTATTGCCGCTGGTGGGCTCCACGATGACCGTGTCCGGCTTCAGAATCCCCCGCTCCTCGGCATCGCGGATCATGGAAAGGCCGATCCGGTCCTTGACGCTGCCGGCCGGGTTGAAGTACTCCAGCTTTGCTAAGACGGTGGCGCCAGCGCCCTCCGTGACCTTGCGGAGCTTCACAAGCGGCGTATTGCCAATGGTCTCGGCAATGTTCTCGTAGATCCGGGCCATAATGCGGACCCCTCCTCTGCGCTAATCGAGTCTAATTCAGTATAATCCGCTCGGAATAATGGAATTGCCACTTGCACTCATTATAGCATGGCTGACTAGTTTGAGAAGAGGCCGCCGCAATTTTTGTGGCGCTTACCCCCCGCAGACGGGGCACCCGGGATTCCGCTCGTAGGCCTCCTCACGGAACGCGGCGTTCCACCCGTCGTAGAGCAACACACGCCCGGTCAGAGGCGTGCCGATGCCGAGAATCAGCTTGACCGCCTCGGTGGCCGCGACCACGCCAATCACGCCGGCGGCAGCCGCGATGGCCTCCGCTCCCCCTTCCGGCTGGAGTCCAAGGCTGCGGGCCCGCTCGATCCCCAGGCAGGTCAGGCAGGGCGTATCGGTGCGGAATGCACCCACAGCGCCGGTGGCCCCGTGCACGCCGCAGAGCACAGCCACGATCCCGGACTTGCGCGCGGCCGCCCCCAGGTCAGCCCAGTCGCCCATGCTCGCGAGCACCACCTGGTGCGCAGGGACGGTGCCGACCACGTCACTCTCGCGATCGAGTACGTCGATCACGGCATCCGGGTTGACCCGCTTGAGGGCCTCCGCCGCAGAGCGGGCCCGGGGCATGCCCACCCGCGCGGCGTCATGTGCGATCCCGCTCTCAAGGTCGTGCGGAGTCAGCAGCCCGGGGTCCCAGAGCGTCAACCGGCCGATGCCGGCCGCGGTCAAGTACAATCCCGTCGCCGACCCGGCCGCGCCCAGCCCGGCCAGCAGGACAGACGCAGCCTTGAGCTTGCGCTGCCCGCGTCCCCCCACCTCCGGCAGGATGATATGCCGGCTATAGCGTACGATCTCCTGTTCTGTCAGGCTCATTCCTCTGCACCTCCGCAGAAGGCTACATAGTCGATCAGCGCGGTGATGCTCGGGTGCTCCCCGCAGATCGGGCAATCCGGGTTACGCCGAATCCGCACCTCGGCGATGTCCATGTCCAGGGAGTTATAGATCAAGAGCCGGCCTGCGAGTGACGTGCCCCGGCCGCTCAGGAGCTTGACTGCCTCCATGGCCATGACGCTCCCGATAAAACCCGGCAGCACGCCAATCACCCCGGCCTGGGCGCAGGAGGGCACCGTGCCGGGCGGCGGGGGCGTGGGGTAGAGGCACCGGTAGCAGGGGCCATCCCCGGGCTTGAAGACCGTGGCCTGCCCATCGAAGCGGAAGATGGACCCGTGCACCTGGGGACGACCGGTCAGGACGCAGGCATCGTTGACCAGGTACCGGGTGGCGAAGTTGTCGCTGCAATCGAGAATCACATCGTACTGGGCGAAAAGGTCCAGGGCATTCTCGGCGGTGAGCGCCACGGGGTGCTGGTCTACCCGCACGGCGGGGTTGAGCGCCCGAATCTTGGCGGCGCCGCTCTCCACCTTGGGCCGGCCCACGTCATCCGTGAAGTGGACCACCTGACGCTGCAGGTTGGAGATGTCGACCTGATCCATGTCGCAAAGGCCGATCCGGCCCACGCCCGCTGCCGCGAGCTGATAGGCGACGGGCGAACCCAGTCCGCCGGTGCCAATGATCAGCGCCGAAGCAGCTGCGAGCCGGGATTTTTCCGTGAGGGTGAACAGGCTATCCATAGGTTACCATTTCCTCCCAGTTCAGGTCAACCCGCATCAGACCCTTCCAGTATAGCAAAAGCCTGACCGGATTCGGACAGGTCTGAACCCGGTTCAGGCATTGCATCACAGAAACATTCTTGCCGCGAGTCCCGCTGCGATGCGGAGGGCCAGTTGGCGGAGCCGGCTTAGCCGTTGCGCTTGAGTTTGCCCGTCCGTAAGGCATACCGCTCCCCCAGTTGGAAGATGCCGAGCCCGACCGGCACCAGCACGATGCCGGTGACCAGGAGCTTGAGCAGCATTGGGAGGACCTCCGCCAGGCTCGCCCCACCGATCCAAGTGGCCCGGACGGCGTCGAGGGTGAACGTGGCGGGATTGAGAGCGGCGAGGGGCTGCATCCACCCCGGCAGGACGGAGAGCGGGTAGTAGACGCTGGAACAGAGGAGCAGCA
>DAHVXO010000036.1 GCA_027356675.1 Symbiobacteriaceae bacterium
TGCAACTGCTGGGGCAGGCCGGACGCCGTGGTGAGGTGCTCCGGCGTTACCGCCGCCTGGCGCGCTGGCTCAGAGCCGAACTGGGAGTGGACCCGGCGCCGGAGACCAAGCGGCTGGTGCGCCTGCTGTTGTCCTGACCGAATGGAGGTTGACGCCGCACTGCGCAGCGTGAACACGCCAAATCCGCTCCCAATGCCGCTGTGATCACGGGCCCGCTGCGCTACGCATACCTTAGAGGTGGGAACATCGGTGAGGGCGCCTGCGAACCCCACGGAAGCCCTCGCTGCGTAGAGTGGTACCAAGGGAGGCTGTCACGGTGATTGCCTATGTGGGGATTGCAACGATCCATGGGCCATCCGGGTACCGGCATCCCGTGTACGAAGGTTCTTACGGAAGGGGCGCTAACCTCGGGTACCTCATCAGCGGTGGCTATGTCCCTCATTTCCGCGCCACCAACGATCGCACATGGCTGGAGGTGACCCTTCATAGCGGTATCACCGGGTGGATTCGCAATGATCCGGCGCACGTGACCGTGGTCCTTCCGGATCCCAACGTCGTGACGATCTGCGTGGATCCGGGGCATGGCGGCACGGACAACGGGGCGCGCGCCTTCGGGCTGGTGGAAAAGGACATCAACTTCGACGTCGCCTTCTGGAAGCTCTACCCGAAGCTGGCCGCTGACGCCCGAATTGGCCGGGTCTGGTACACCCGCAACGGTGACTACGACGTCAGCCTGCGGTACCGCTGGGACTTGGCCAACGCATCGGGCTGCAACCTCTTTCTGAGCGTACACACCAATTGGCACCCTGATCCGACCGTCCGCGGCACAGAGACCTACTTCAAGTGCGGATCGGAGGCGACCGACGAACAGAAGGAGCGATCGCAGCGGGCCGCCTGCCTGATCGCCGGCAGCGTCCTCAGCCAGATCAAACAATGGGGCAGCGTCAACTGTCCGCCAACGGACCGGGGGCTGATCTGCCGGCTTCTGAGCCGGGAGGAGCCGGTCAGCTACTACTACGTGCTGGAAAACACGCACAGACCGGCCGTTCTCCTCGAGATGGCGTACATGAGCAACCGGGGCGAAGCCTACTGCCTGGCTAGCAGCATATTCCGCAAGTTCGTGGCCCAGGGGATCTACGATGGCATCACCGCCGCCCTATTCACAGAGCAGCCTGGCACCGAATGCAGGGTCAGCACGATGTACTCGCTCTGAACTTTTGTGCTCGAAACAGGATTTGCAGGTCCAGTTGCCCAAATATGCTTACCATGAAGCGTATTGGAGGCAACAATCATGCCAGACCTCTATCCACTGATCCTGGAACCGCTCTTCAAGGAGCGTGTCTGGGGCGGCCGTAGACTTGAGCGGTTCTTTGGGGCTGCTCTTCCACCCGGCCCGATCGGGGAGGCCTGGGTGCTGGGGGAGCATGGGCAGGACACGAACGTGGTGATGAACGGACCCTTGGCCGGCCAGACTCTGACCCAACTGCGGCGGGACTATGGTCCGGCCATGCTGGGGACCGGTGGCACTACTGGCCCCGGCGGCCGCCTGCCGATCCTGATCAAACTGCTGGATGCGCGTGCGGACTTGAGCGTGCAGGTGCACCCGGGCAACTCCTATGAAGGGCTCTCCCCGGGGGAGACGGGCAAAACCGAAATGTGGTACGTCCTGGAGGCCGACCCCGGTGCGGAGATCGTCTACGGTCTCCAGGAGGGCGTGACCCAACCCGTCCTTGCAGGCGCCCTTAGCACCGGGCAGGTGAGGGAATGCCTGAGGCGTGTGCGGGTCTCCGCCGGCGACGCCTTGTATGTGCCGGCCGGTACCGTCCACGCCCTGGGGTCGGGCGTGGTGGTTGCCGAAGTACAGCAGAGCTCCGATACGACCTACAGGCTCTACGACTACGATCGGCTTGGCCTGGACGGGAAACCCCGCGCATTGCACCTGGAGCATGCACTGCGCGTAACCAGCTATGAGGCCCCCGGACAGGTGATCCGTCCCCGGCGAGTCCCGCCAAACCACTGGAAATCTCTGGTTCACTGTCCATTCTTCCATGTGGACCGAGCCAGGTGTGAGGGCCCCTTACTGCAGCGCACGAATAACGTGAGCTTCGACGCACTATTGGTCTGCAGCGGACAGGGTGCGATCGCCTGGAACGGGGGGCGCGCAGCGATGAGCGGCGGTCAGGCAGTCCTGGTGCCTGCGAATCTAGGGGTCTACGAAGTGGAAGGCAACACGGAGCTATTGCGAGTGCGAGTGCCGGACAGAAGCGAGGGATCAGGCGGTTAGGCATCAAGGCCATCATCTTCCCGGTCTACTGCTCGTTGGGCGCCGGCGGCGGAACGAGACCGTGGCGGACGGCATAGGTGGCCCCCTCCACCCGGTTCTTCAGGTGCAGCTTCTCCAGGCTGTTGCGCAGGTGGTTGCGGACGGTGTGATCGCTCAGCCCCAGTGCCGCCGCCACCTGCTTATCCGTCATTCCCTGGGCAACCAGGGCCAGGACCTCGTGCTCGCGGGGCGTCAGCTCGTCCTCGGCCCGGGGCGGGGCGTCGGCCCGACGGGCGAACTCGTTGATAATGCGGGTCGCCGCCCCCGGCGAGATGGAGGCCTCCCCCCTTGCCGCCGCCTTGACCATCTCGGTCAGCTCGCGGGGGCCGATCCGCTTCAGGAGGTAGCCCTGGGCGCCGCTCTTGATGGCGTTGAACAGGTTCTGGTCGTCCTCGGAGACCGTCAGAATCACCACCCGGATCTCAGGCAGGTCCTGGCGGACAAGGCGCGTGGCGGTGATCCCGTCACAGCCCGGCATGTAGATGTCCATGAGGAGGACGTCCGGCCGCAGCTGTCGTGCCAGGGTGAGGGCCTCCAGCCCGTCGGCGGCCTCCCCGACCACCTCCAAGCCCTGGTCGCTCTCCAGAAGCCGGGCAATGCCCTTTCGCACCAGCGTGTGATCATCTGCCAGCAGGACTCTGATCTTCGCCAATGGCCAGCCCTCCCTCCTGTGTTGGAATCCGGACGCGGACTCGTGTGCCGCTGCCTCTGCTCGACTGGATTTCAAGCGTGCCACCAACGCTCTCTGCCCGCTCCCGCATCGTCTTGAGGCCAAAGGAGCGATGGGCCGGACCCTGCGCCGGCAGAGCGAAGCCGGCGCCGTCGTCCTGGACGATCACCTCCATCCAACCAGCCGCCACCGTCGCTGTGACCGCCACGCGCGTGGCCCCGGCGTGCTTGGAGACATTAGCGAGGGCCTCCTGAATCACCCGGACCAGCTGCGTTTCCGCCTCGGCCTTCAGGGGGGCGCCGGCGACGGCATCGGCGGAGAGCTCCACCGCGATGCCGGTCCGGCCGGTAAAGTCCCTTACGCACCCGGCGATGACCGAAGGCAACGGGTCCCGGCCGTCCCGGTCGGCCCGCAGGCTGTAGATGGATTCCCGGGCCTCGTCAAAGGCGATCGAAGCTACGCCGGAGAGAGAGAGAAGCTCCTCCCGCATCTGCGCCGGAGTCAGGGACGGCATCACGTCCTGCATCAGTTCCAATTGCGAGTACAGGTAGCTGAGCGACTGCGTGACGCTGTCGTGCAGGTCCCGGGCGATTCGCTCCCGCTCAGCGTAGACCGCAAGGCGGCGGGACTGCTCCTCCAGTCGTTCGTGGTCCAGGGCAAGTGCAACCAGAGTGGCCAGACCCGGCAGGAGTCCGGGCTCCCGCTCCGCTGTCGCGCGGGCGTCTGCACCCGTCACGCAAAGGCGGCCTGGCGCCATCCCCGCGACGGCGATCCCGGCGCTTACCGAGTCCGTCAGATCCAGCGTACCCCACGCTGGCCCACCCGCCGGGGAGACCGCCACCGGGTTCAGGGGCCCATCCGGCGTCTCGGCCAGGCAGATGGCCGCCGCCGTCCCGCCCAGCAACTCCCGGGTCCGCTCAACGATGGCCTGCAGCCCCCCGCCCCCGTCCGCCGGCCGAAGGATCTCCTGGCTTACGGCGTAGAGTGCCCCGGTCTCCTCCTTCAACCGCAGCGCCTCTGCCAGCGCCAGGCTCAGTTCGGCCTGGGAGTCGCGGACCCGCTCACGCATGGTCTCAAAGGCCTGTCCCAGCAAGCCCACCTCGTCGTTGCGCTGGATCTGCGCCATCGGTGTCGAGAGATCGCCGGCAGCCATGCGCCGAGCCTGGGCCGTCAGCCGGGAGAGCGGCCTTGTGAGCGCCCCGGTATCCCACCAGGCGAACAGAATCACCAGCATCCCCGCCACAAGTCCCAACAGCAGGGTGCGGTGCAGGAGCTGCACCCTGGCGGTCAGGGCCATGGTTACGGGTTCGCCGAACAGCATGCCCCAACCGGTGCCGCCGACTGGGGCGTAAGCCATCATGTGCACCTCTGTGCCACCCGTCTGGCCCACGGTGGGGACCCCGGCCTTGATCACCTGGGCAACCCATTCCAGATGTTCATCGCGCGTGTACTTGATTGCCGCCGCAGTGGACTCCAACACCCAGCCGTCGTGATCCACCACCGCGGCGTGGCCCTGTGGGCCAGGCAGGGGCGGAAACCGCTTGAGGACGCCAGCTTGCAGATCGGCCACGGCAATCAGGAAACCACCCCCGTTGACCTGCGTCGCGAAGGTGACCACGGGGCGTCCGTCTGCCCCATGCAAGAGCCCGGAGAGGCGGCTGAGGTCGCCCGTAGGCGGAAGGACGCCAGCCAGTTCTGCGGGTAAGCTCAGGCCCGGGATGCTCCGTGGGGCGGCAGCGCGCACCCGTGCGCCCGGCCCCAGCCAGACGAGGCCGTGGGTGAAGACCTGCAGCCGCGACAGTGCATCTGTGATCGATTCGTCCGGCGACCCCCCGCCGGATATCTCCACAGCCAGGTGTCGGATCAACCGCTGGTCCGCGGCGACCATTGCCTGCAGATAGTCGGCACTGTTGCTCACATCGCTCTGCCAGTCAGTCAGCATCGCCTGCGTGGCATTGCCGACAATCTGGATCGAGAACAGCGTCATGACCCCCAGGATTGCCGCCAACCCGAAGGCCGTGTAGAGCATGATCCGGGTTCGCAGGCTCCGGTGCAGGCGCTTCATGGACGCACCTCCCGCATACCGGTATCTGATTGTCGCGTAGGTTGGCTCTCATTATGTACACTTTACGAGAGCATGTAAATGGCACGCATTATTCTGCCCAAATCACTTTGACCTATGGCACTCCCTATAATCAACCAGTCGACGTTAGCGGTCTACGCTGATACCCCGCAGACGGCAGGCGCGGTACAGTGGCAACAGAGACCGCTCCAATGATGAAGGAGGAGTCAAGCATGTTTTTGCGCTGGAAGATTGCCGCTGCCGTTATCGCCCTCTTTGCCGCCGGCAGCCTTGGCCTCGTCGGTTGTTCCAGCACCCCCGCCCCGGCTTCCGCCCCATCCCCGGCTCCCGCCCCGGCACCGGCGAAGGTTGCCGGCGCTAACCTTTACTTGACCATCCTCACCGGTGAACAGGACGGCAAGACGGAATGGCCAACCTTCTCTCCGGGCAACTTCACCGTACCCGCCGACACCGACGTCACCGTCACGGTTCGCAACTACGACGACGGCATGGACCCCGTCCCGGCCGAAGATGCCAAGGTCATGGGCACGATCGGTAACAACATGAAGATCTACGATCAAATGAACGGCATCCCGGACGAGACCAAGGCCAAGACGGTCACTGAACTCGATGTGAAGGCGATTTCGCATACCATCACCTTCAACAACGACAACTTCAAGTTGAATGTGCCCATCCCCCCGACTGCCACCGTTGTGTTCAGCTTCCACACGCCGAAGGCCGGCTCTTATCAGTACCGCTGCCTCTCCGCCTGCGCCACGGGCGCGGACGGCACCGAAGGCGCCATGGCTACGGACGGCTGGATGCGCGGCGTCATGACCGTGAAGTAACCAAAGACCAATCCAGGAGCGGGGTGTCAACATGGCTACGGATGAACCCGCGGTCGGCGAGCAAGGGTTATCTCGCCGCCAGGTCTTGGGGCGCATGGCGGCGGCAGCGGCTGGAGTCGCTGCCGCTGCCCTCCTGCCCCAGGTGGATCTGGTGCACCGGGCCCTGGGCGCCAGCCCCCAGACCCCCGGCCCAGAGGCCACCGGTCTGAAGGAAGGCTTCGCCCTCACGCCGGACCAGGGTAACCATGGTCTCATGAAGCTTGTCCGCTTCAACGCGGCGGGAGTCGCCGAGCAGCCGGCGGCGAGCGCCGTGCTGGACAGCAACAACCGACGGGGCTACCCCTACTCCGTACCGCCGACACACCAGTGGGTCATGGTAATCGACCTGGAGAAGTGCGACGGATGCGGCGAGTGCCAGGTGGGCTGCAACAAGTTCCACCACGTGCCCCAGGGTCAGGAATGGATCAAGGTCTACCAACTCCAGGAGAGTGGCTCGGGCGACCCCTACTGGTTTCCCCGGGTCTGCAACCAGTGCGACAGCCCGAGTTGCGTCAAGGTCTGCCCAGTGGGTGCGACCTTCAAACGCCAGGACGGGATTGTGCTGATCGACCAGGACCGCTGCATCGGCTGCCGCTTCTGCATCGCCGCCTGCCCATACTCGGCCCGTTACTTCAACTGGTCCGAGCCGCAGCAGACGGCTGCTGAGAAGGCCGAGCCCTACGACATCCTCATGAATACACCACACCGCAAGGGCGTCGTGGAGAAGTGCCTGTTCTGCCCGGAGCTGCTGGACAAGGGCGAGCTGCCCTCCTGCTCGAGCAGCTGCGTCATGGGTGCCATCTACTTCGGCGATCGCAACGAGAACGCCGTGACCAACCGTTCGGGTCAGACGCTAACACTGACCGACGTGATGGCACAGGGCGCCTACCGAGCCCTGGAGGAACTGGGCACACACCCGCGGGTCTACTACTTACCCCCGCGGCACCGGAAGTATCCGGCGCCGACGGCGGCGGGAACGGGGGTTTAGCGTATGGTTGCAACAACGATTCCAAAACGGGGCGACGCCCTGCCCTCGGCGATGCCGGCGTTGCTCCGTCCGGTGGTGGAGTCGGGTCCCGGCACGGTTGCGG
>DAHVXO010000301.1 GCA_027356675.1 Symbiobacteriaceae bacterium
ATATCCAAAGAGGCCCAGTGCTGACGCCTTCGGACATCTCCTCGGCCCCGCCAGGCACCGGCCCGGTGACCGTGAGGCAGATGACGCCGGAAGAGCGGGCCCGGTACCAGCCGAACCGCCCGACGCGCCAGGACCTGGCCGACGACCTGGCGGCGGGGCTCACCGGCCCGGAGATCGCGCAGAAGTGGGCGGTGTCAGTGGAGCGGGTATATGCACTGATCAGGTACTACCGGCTGCCCAGGAAAACGGCGGCGGAGGAGATGGAAACCAAGAAGCAGGAACTGGCGGAGATCCGGAAACGGATCATGGCGGAGCTGGCGGAGAAGAGCAAACAGTGTCATACCAGCGGAGAAGCAGAATCAGGGCCAAAGGAGGTCAAGACCGAGAACCCGGGAGCCGTGGAATCCAGAAAGGAGAGAGGAGAAGTGGCAAAACCCAAGAGCCCGGTGCGTGAAAAACTCACTCCGGAAGTGCTCCGGCGCGAGATTCAGGAGTTTACTCCGTCAGAGTTGGGTAAGCGCTACGGATGCGGTTCGACCCTGATCCGGAAGCTCCTCGAGGAGTACGGTATCGAAAATCCTCGAGCGGCTGCCAACGCCCGGGCACAAAGTGAAACCGTCGAAGCGCAGCATCCAACGGCGCTGCCGACCACTATTCTTCCGGTTCCGGCCTCAGTCGCCCCGACGCCGGCACAGGATCTCCCCCGGGCTACCAACACCGCCAAAGAACTGTCGCCCAGGGTTCGCCTGGCCCCGGCCCTGGAGGAGCCCATCTCGTCCGGCCTGAACCTCACCGCCCGGGGAACCTACTCCGCGGACAGGCTCTCCCGGATCCTGGCCGGCATCATGGCGGCCGTCCAGGAGGCCGGCGGCGAGTTCGCTGCCTACATCGATGTCCGGGGGAGGGATGCCGGTGGCCAAACGGGATGAGAAGGCCGCTGGCATGTATCTGGGCGATCCGCGCGACAAGGACCGCCCCTGGCTCTACAGCGATTACCTGGCGCTGTCCTGGTACGTCCGGGAGGGGACGCCGGTCCCGGTGATCGCCGTCGAGATGGGCCGGAGGCCCGAGGAGATCGAGCGGCGGATCGAGGAGATCCCGTGGGGGCAGATCGAGGTCCGCCAGAGAGAGTATGCGGAATGGAGCAGGGCACGAAAGGTGGTGCGGTTGTGATGAATCTGACGGGTCATCCATATGCGGATGAGATCCGAGCATTGAAGGCCGAGATTGCACGACTGAGCATCCAGGTCGAGCCCGGGACCCCGGAGTATGAGGAGGTTCTGACAGAGGTTGTCAGGCTGGGCAGTCGGGTACAACGACTGTACGAAGAGGGGAGGGGGGCGGACCGAATGATCGACGAGAAACAACTGGCGGAACTACCACCGACGGGCAGCTGCCTGATTTGTGGGCATGACAAGCCGTTTGGGGCATGGAAGAGCGATGTGGGCGTCTGCTTGGAGTGTCGGGATAAGGCCCGAGGATACGACGGCGCTCTCCGACAGGCATGGCAGGAGAGAGATGAGCACCGCGAACGTGCCAACTCGGTCCAAATGGCCTGGGACGCTCATAAGGCGATGGATTGCGCCATCAGGTGCACCCGTGAGATCGAACAACTGTTGGGTACATCCAGCCCGGTGGAGGCGGCGCGACAGATCCGGGAGATGGTGAAAGAATGCAGCGATCTCCACATCGAAAACGGGCGGCTGGAGGCGCGGTGCGCGGCGATGAGGCAAGCGCTGGAGGCGGCTCTGGAGTGGATGGCGGACATTGGGGCCGACGACGAGGAATTCTCCCATGGCGACCCCGTCTATGGCGATGTTCGGACGTTCATGAGAGCCGCCCTCTCTGGCGACGCCGGCAAGGCCCTGTCCGAGAAGATGCAGGCGCTCGAAAGGGTGGCAGAAGCGGCTGAACGGATGCAAAAAGATGCGGTGCCGACCATGAAAGACTGGCATTTCGGAACCGTCCTCTGGGAGGATGTTGAGGAACTCAGACGAGCCCTTGCCGCCCTCCATAAGTCCGTTGCCGCCCGGAAGGAGGCGACGCCATGAGCCCAGAGGCGCACGCCCCAACCGACCCGCCCGTGGACGTCCGTAAATACCTGAAATCCCGCGGCTGGATCTACGTCGGCGCCGGCCGATGGTATGACCGCACGATGGGAGTGTCCTACACCGAACAGAAGGCCCTGGAACTACAGCGGGAACGAGACCCGGGAGAGGAGCGTGAAGAATATGGCGGTAGTAATGGGGATTGACCCAAGCCTGACGAGCACGGGGTTCGTGGTGCTGAGGGACGGCCAACTCCTGGAGCATGCGGCATTCCACGCGCGAACGACTGGCCCA
The DNA here is from genome assembly GCA_027356675.1 of Symbiobacteriaceae bacterium. The sequence goes on from DAHVXO010000301.1 coordinate 2,343, forward strand.
GTACGCCTGTTGGAAATCCAGGACCAAATGCTCGCCCGTATTCGCGATCACCGACCCGAACTGGTTGCGATCGAGGGGTACGCGTTTGGGGTTCGCGGCGGGGCGGCCTTCTCGCTCGGAGAGCTGGGCGGAGTGCTGAGGGTAGGGATGCATCTTCGAGGCGCCAAATGGATCGAGGTTGCGCCCTCCCAGGTAAAGAAGTTCGCCACAGGCAAGGGTGTAGCCGAGAAGGACCAGATGCTCCTGACCGTGTTCAAGCGGTGGGGTATCGAGTTCAAGACCCACGATGAAGCCGACGCCTACGCCCTGGCCCAGATCGCCCGGGCGGTAGTCGAGGGGGCGGACGGTCTGGCGCAGTTCCAGCGGGAGGTCGTGACGGAGCTCCTGACGCCGAAGGTCAAGGGGAAGAAGGCGAAGGTGGGATGAGCGCATTCTATATTGGTCTTCTGGTCGGAGGGTTCGTCGGGACATTTGCGGGCATCTTCATCGCCGCCCTTTGCGCCGCGGCGGACCGTAGCGAGGGGATCAACTATCAGGACAATAGCGAATTTGAGGCTCTGCTTGGCGCAGCAAGAGATGAGCTCGATCACAAGAAACGGGTCTTTTCTGAGCAACGGAACCGTTGGGGCAACTGGGGTGAGTGGGATGGATGAGTTCCGAGCGATTCGGATCGGCATCGCCGTCCTCCTCATGGCGGTCGGAGCGGGATGGTGGATCATCAATATGCCCGCCGCGGTCGCCGCCACTGTGATCCTCGTGCTGGGGGCGGTGATGCTGCGATGGAACACCTTGGACTGACGCTCTCCGGTTGGGTGGCGCTGGCCGGGTTTGTGGCCGGGATGCTGTGGTATGATCGGCGGAACAAGCGGCAAGTGGCCGCAAAAGCGCTGGACAGGCTCTTCGAGATCGGGGACCGCATCAGCGAAAAGGCGGGCCCCCTGACGGCGGAGAATGTTGATCAGGCAGTTCATGAGTACCGGGCTGAAGTCACCGTGGCGGCAGAACCTAAGCCCCCCGGTAATAAGGCGCAGAGCGGGAAGCGCAAGAAGCGCAGGCGGTAAGAGGAGCAGGGAGGCGTAATGAATCGCAGGAAAAGGCGAGTGAAATACAACCACCCCAGCGAAAACAGGATTATCGGATTCTGCAAGTACCACGGGTGGAGGATGAGCGCGGCCCAGGTCAAGAACAAGGGTTGTCTCTTCAAAGAGAACACCGGATTCTGGTGCAGACACTTTCGCCCCCGTTTGGAAAGCAGCTTTTGGGGAGAACACAAAATCCCGGAAAGCGTTCTCGCCAAGATCCTTTCCAGGGTTGAACAAGGCACCGACGAACAAGAAGGCGCTGAGCAATGAGAGGAGGGGCCGGGGTGAACCAGGATCTCCAGCTGCTGGCCAGGATCGCTGCCCGCCTCGGCCCCATCCACGCGGTGGCTGTGAGGTGCCCGAGGTGCCGGGAGAAGGTTGGACTGACGATAGATCTTGAATCCCGGGTGTGTATTTGCAAGTGCGGGTACTTCGCGGGGCTCGGGTACCTGCTAGAGCCGGAGCCGGAAAAAGATGAGATGCAGAGGCTGATGGAGGAGAAACCGAGGAGGCGATGATGCTTTGAGCGACCCATTGTTCTGTCCACGGTGCGGAACCGAAATGACAGACCTGGGGCTTGGGCGCTACGTCTGCCCCAACAAACATGGAGAATGGCTGGTTGACGAATCAGAACTCGGAGATCTTGGCGTGGAGATCGATTCTGACCCATATCGCCATGAAAAGACCATCGCCAGTCAGCTTCGGGAGTACGGAAGCAACGCGGACCGGGCAGGGAAAGCAAAGAAAAAGCCTCACAAACTCAGGAGATGGGAGGTTGAGTAGATGAGGTACTTGTTAATCGTCTAAGAGATGTGTTATAATAGCCGCGAAGCGGTCTACCCCAAAGAGAGACCGCTTAAGTTTTGAAATCGGGCAGCCGTGTTTCGGCTGCTTTTGCTTTGCTTTTGAATCGGCCCGCCAGAGGGATATCACCATGAATCACGAACTGGCCCCCGGAGTGATCCAGCACTTTGCCGATCTGCCTGAGGACGAGATCCAGCGCCAGACGGACCGGGTCATGGCGATCCTCCGAACAGAGAGTCGTAAAGCGGAGGAGCGGTTGAGGGAGATTGTGCGGAGGCTGAAATCAAACCGAAACACTTGTATCGAAACGACTCAAAACGAAACGAAACCATTTCGGAGGTGATCGCTGGTGGGTAGGCCCAACAAGATCGACCAAAATGGACTTGCGGAGGTGGTCCTGGAGCTGGCGGTCACCAAGACCAGCCGCCAGATCGCCGAGATCCTGAAGCGTGAGCATGGGGTGGACATCGGTCACGTGGCCGTCGCACGCTATATCCAGGGCATCCGCCAGGAACGGGCCGAAGCTACCAAGGCCCTGGTTCAGGAGACAATCAAGGCCACCGTCCCTCGGGATCTGGAGATCCTGGATGAGATGATCGAGCAGGAGCGGGGATGGTTCAGAGATCCTGAACTCAAGCTCGGCGAACGGCTGCTGGTGGCCAGGGAACTTCGGCAGACTATTGACACCAAGCTAAAGTACTCTGGGGCAGGCCCGGGCGACGGAGAACTGACGGTGAAGCTCTATGCCTTCGACGACTCCAGCTACCCGGAGGGTTAACCGCTTCGAATGTCTGCCTGGCCAGCGCCGATTCATGGAGAGCACGGCTCCCGAGCTGCTTTACTCCGGTGCCTGGGGCGCCGGGAAGTCGAGAGTCTTGTGCGAGAAGGCCCTTTTCCTGGCGGAGAGGTATCCCGGAAACCTGGTCGGCATCGCTCGAAAGGTGTTCAACAGCATCAAACTCACTACCATGCGGACCTTCTTTGAGGAGGTCTGTCCACCAGATCACATCAAGCGTTACAACAAGACAGATCACCTGGTGACACTGAAAAATGGCAGCCAGGTGTTTTTCTTTGGCCTGGACGACCCGCTCAAGATTCAATCCCTGAATCTCGGGGCTTGCGGCGTTGATGAAGTGATCGAGCTTACCGAAGAGGACTGGACCATGTTGGGCGGCCGTATCCGTCTTGGGCGAGTGCCGTTTCGGCAGCTGTTCGCGGCTACCAACCCAGCCAGCCGGGGTCATTGGCTGTACCGGCGATTCTACCTGGACCGGCCCAGGATGCCCGACGGCCGGCCAATGACTGACGTGGTCGAGAGTAACGCCCTGGAAAACCCATATCTGCCGAAGGACTACATCGCCAAAATCCAGGCGTTGCATGGCCGGTATCGCGACCGGTTTGTCCTGGGCAAATGGGTCGACTTCGAGGGTCTGGTCTACGATTGCTTCGATCCGCTGATTCACGTGGTGGACCGGATGCCTGAAGGCTGGGAGAAATGGCCCAAGCTACGGGCCATCGACTTCGGCTACTCGAACCCGTTTGTTTGTCAGTGGTGGGCTATCAGTCCTGACGACGAGTGGTATTTGTACCGCGAGATCTACTACTCACACCGTCTTGTTGAGGATCATGCCCGGCAGATCGTGACACTGAGCGTTGGCGAAAGCTACCTGGCTGCTTATGCCGACCATGACGCCGAGGACAGGGCAACGCTGGAGCATTATGGCGTGCAGACTACGCCGGCGCTCAAGGACGTGAGTCCTGGTATCCAGGAGGTTTATGGTCGGCTCAAACCTGATGAGCGGGGCCGTTCACGGATCTATTTTCTCCGTGACGCCCTGGTGGAACGTGATCCGGCGTTAGTAGAGGCCAAAAAGCCCACTTGCACGGTGGAGGAGATCCAGGGATACCAGTACCCGAAGCAGAAGGGCGACAAGAACGTCAAGGAAGAGCCCGTCAAGCTGAATGACCACGGCATGGACGCCATGCGGTACGCGGTTTATTCGCATAGTGCGGGCTGCCTGCAAATCTTCGTGTAGGGAGGCGACGCGATGGGTCTGGCAGACAGACTGAGACAATGGTTTGCGAGAGGTGCGTCGCGCTTCCTGCTGTTGAGCGCCGGCCGCTCCGCTCCGCCGGAGCGCAAGCTGGAGGACTTCCTGAAAGCATACACATACTGGACCTTCGCCTGCGTCCTGGTGATCGCCGAGAACGTGGCCGAGGTGCCGTTTAAACTGTACTACCGCAAGGCGGACGATACGGAAGAAGAGGTCAAGCAGCACGTTATTCTCGATCTCCTGTCGCAGGTTAACCCCTGGATGACGGAGTTCGAGCTTCGCGAGCTGACGCAGGTCCACCTCGAACTGGCAGGCGAGGGGTGGTGGGGTTTCGAGAAGAACGGCCTGGGCGTTCCGGCGGAGATTTGGCCGCTGTTTCCCCAGTACGTGCATATCGAGCCGGACCCGCAGACGTTCATCCGGCAGATCGAATACCGCGTCCCCGGGGCGCCGACTGCCGTCTACACGCCTGATGAGGTCCTGCAATTCAAATACAGCCACCCGCTGAACCTTTATCGCGGCTGGTCGCCCACCCGCGCCGCCGCAATGCCGCTGGACGTTCACCAGTTCGCGATGGAGTGGGTACGGGATTTCTTCTTCAACGATGCCACGCCCGGCGGAGTGTTAACCACGGACCAGATGCTTCAGCAGGGCGACGTGAACCGAATTCGCGCGCAGTGGGCCGAGGCGCACAAGGGACGCGGGAACGCCCATCGCATTGCGGTTCTGGGCCAGGGCGCCAAGTTTCAGACGGTCGAGCGGAGCCTGTCCGAGTTGGCGTTCACCGATGAGCAACGGAGATTGCGGGACGACATCCTTGCGATTTACGGCGTGCCAAAGCACATCCTGGGGATCACTGAAGATGTTAACCGTGCCAATGCCGAGGCCGCGGAATACGTCTTCGCGAAAAGAATCATCGCGCCGCGCCTGCGCCGTATGGAGCAAAGGTTGAACGAATTCCTGGTTACCAAGTTCGATGAGCGGCTGATCCTCAGATTCGACGATCCGGTGCCGGAGAACCGGGAGCTCCGGCTGAAGGAGCGCGAGACCGGCGTCAAAAATGGCTGGCTGACCATCAATGAGGCCCGGACCGAGGAGGGCCGGTCGCCCCTCGGGCCGCAATTCGATGTTCCATGGCTGTCCAGTATCCTGATGCCGGCGAGCGAGGCGCCGTCACCGCCTCCCGGCAAGGTGGGGCCGCCAGCCAAGAAGGCGGTTACACGGCTTACGCCGGAGCAACGGGAGCTTCGCTGGAAGTCCTGGATCAAAAGAACCGAACCGCACGAGCGCCGGATGATAACGGCGCTTAAGAAGTTTTTCCAGGGTCAGCAGGACGAGGTAATGCAGAAGCTCAAGCAGCTGACCGGCAAGAGCCTTCGGCGGGACATCGTCGATGTTGACACGCTCCTCTGGGACGGCGAAGAGGCCAAGAAACGACTGGAGGCCCTCGGGATGCCGCTGCTTCTGGCTGTCATTACCGAGTCCGGGGAAGCGGCCCTGGTGGAGTTGGGCCTGGACATCAGCTTCGACGTGGAACACCCGGCCGTACAGACCGGCTTCCGGGAGCAACTTCGGCGAATCGTCGGGATCGACGACACGACCCGAGAGGCACTGCGGGCGGAACTCCTGGAGGGCCTGGGCGCCGGTGAGGGTATCCCGCAATTAGCTGATCGGGTAAGCAAGGTTTTCGCCGATGCCAAGGGCCGGCGGGCTGAAACGATCGCCAGGACGGAGACCAATTCCGCGGCATCGCTTGGACAGCAGGCGGCCTGGGAGCAGAGCGGAGTGGTCAAGGGCAAGGAGTGGGTCGCCGCGCTCGATGAACGCACCCGGGAGGCCCATCGCCAGGCGGACGGTCAGCAGGTGCCGCTGGACTCTCGCTTTGTGGTCGGCGGGGAGCAATTGAGGTATCCCGGCGACCCAAACGGGAGCGCTGAAAATGTGATCAACTGCCGGTGTACCGTCGCGCCGATCACCCTGAGTCAGTGAGTCAGGAGGGAGCAGAATGAGCAAGAGACGTACTGCGCGGCAGGCCGTTGTTCGCCAGGTGGACGTGGAGCGGCGGATACTCACGATCCTGGGCACGACTCCGGCCAAGGACCGGTACCGCGACATCGTGGAACCCAGGGGAGGCGATCTGAAAGCGTTTCGCGCCAACCCCGTATTTCTGTGGGCTCATGACTACAGCCAGCCGCCGATCGGCAAGAGCGTCAAGGAGACGGTCACGGATCAGGGCATCGAGTTCACGATCCAGTTCGCTACCACCGAGTTCGCGAACGAGATATTCCAGCTTTACCGGGACGGCTTTCTCAAGGCCGCCTCTATCGGCTTTGTGCCGCTGGAGTGGGAGAACCTGGGCGACGGCGGCTACCGCTACACGAAGTGGGAGCTACTGGAGCTGTCCGCCGTGCCGGTGCCGGCCAACCCGGAGGCCCTGGCACTGGCCGTCAAGCGGGGGTTGAGCCAGGACCTCATCAGCCGGGTGTTCGAGTCCGAGGCCAAGGGCGTCATCAGCTATGGCCAGGCGCACCCCGACGGGACGCCGAAGGCGCCGGAGGATACCGAGTGGGACGGGCCCGCGGAGATCGCGGCCGCCAGTGTGGATGACCTCAAGATCATGTGCGCCTGGGTCGACAGCGAGAACGCCGACAACAAGGGGGCGTACAAGCTGCCCCACCACAAAGCTGCCGGCGAGCACGCCGTGGTGTGGAAAGGCGTGGCGGCGGCGATGGCCGCGCTGCTTGGTGCCCGGGGCGGGGTGGACGTGCCCGAGGAGGACCGCAAGGGCATCTATAACCATCTGGCCAAGCATTATCAGGAGTTCGAAAAGGAGCCGCCTGAATTCAAGGACGCTGCCGCACGCGCAAACGACGGCGACATGGCCGAGATGGTGGACCAGTGCCTGGAACTGATGGATAAGTGCCAGAAGATCATGGAGTCCATGCGCGACATGATGAAGGGCAAGGCCGCGCAGCCAATCGGCAAAGCCGGCGCGGTCCTGGCCAAGCGTAACAAGGACCGCCTGGTTCAAGCCAAGACTCTCATCGACGAGGTGCTGGCTGACGCCGAGGGCGAGCCAGCGCAGGATAGTACACCCGAACCCGCGACCAGGGCCGCCGAACCGGCGGCTTCTTCATTGCCTGCCACTCCGGCCGTCACGAATGCATCGAACCCGCCCAAACCAGTCATCGATCCTGACGCCATCGCAAGCTACGCTGCACAGGTTGCACAGGCCGAACTCCGCCGGATGATGGGCAAGGTCAACTAACCCAAGATCAAGGAGGAAATGAACATGAGGAAAAATTGGATGAGGAACGTTCGCTGGAAGGTAGATCCGGCAGCCGTTGCTGGCGCCGATCCGGCCCCTGCTGGCACCGCGCAGGCCCCTGCTGGCGGTGCGAACCTGTCGCCCGACATCAAGGCTGCGATCGAGGCCGCCGTCAAGGCCGCTCTTGAGCCGCTGGCCCAGGTAGCTCAGCGCAGGACCCCTGCCGCTGGCGACCCGAACCCCGACGTCCAGGTCCGCACTGTAGCCCCTGACACCAAGCCCGAGAAGGGTATCCGGCTTGCCCGGGCCATTCGGGCGCTGGCCGCGTCGCGGGGCGACCTGCGTGCCGCCGCCTATCATGCGGAGCATCGCTTCCACGATCCGGTGGTCGCCAAGGCCCTGGCTGAGGGCTCCGGTGCTTCCGGCGGTTTCCTTGTGCCTCAGGAGTTCAGCCGTGAGATCATCGAGATGCTGATGAGCCAGGCCGTAGTCCGCAAGTCTGGGGTTACGGTTCTGCCGATGAATTCGAACGTCCTCAACATCCCGCGCCTCGCCAGCGGTGCCCAGGCTACCTACATCGGCGAGAATACCAACATCGTCAAGACCGAGCCGACCTTCGAGCAGATTCAGCTCTCCGCGAAGAAGCTGGCGGCTCTGGTGCCTATCAGCAACGACCTGATCCGGGACTCCAGCCCGGCGGCTGACGCGGTGGTCCGCGATGACCTGGTGAATGCCCTGGCCCTGCGCGAGGACCTGGCCTTCCTCCGCGACGACGGCACTAGCAACAAGCCCAAGGGGATCCTGAACTGGGCCAACGCTGCAAATAAGTTTAACGCCAACGCGACAATCAACGCCGCCAATGTCATCGCCGACCTAGGCAAGGCCCGACGGCTGGTCATCGCCTCCAATGCCCGCATGGTCCGCCCCTGCTGGTACATCTCTGCGCGCACCGAGGGGTACCTGATGACCCTTACCGACGCCAACTCCAACTTCGTGTTCCGGTCCGAAATGATCCAGGGCAAGCTACTCGGTTATCGTTACTACGCCTCCACCCAGATTCCGGAAAACCTTGGAGCCGGTACTAATGAGTCCGAGGTCTATTTCGGGGACGCGGTGGATGCGGTGATCGGCGAGAATGAGCAACTGATTGTTGATGTCTCTACCGAGGCGGCATACCACGATGGTACGAATGTCGTGGCAGCTTTCTCGCTGGATCAGACCGTGATCCGGGCCATCGCGCGGCACGACTTCGCCTTGCGTCATGACAAGAGCTATTCGGTAATTCAGGCCGTTAAGTGGGCTTAAAGTGATGCTGTGACTGGAGGAGGCGGTCGAGCCGCCTCCTCCCCGACTCTTGGAAGGAGGAGTTATCTTGCCCGGCAATTTGAACGATAACGTCAAGACCGTGAAGGGCATCGCGCCCCAGGCCGCCAGTACCGCCGTCAACGGCAACGGCATTGACCGGAGCGGCTATAACTACGCGGTGGTAGCCTGCGAGACTGGTGCGACTACTGGCACTCCTACATCGACCAGTGTGGCGTTCAATGTGCAGGACAGCGCCGATAACACCACCTTCGCCGACGTGTCTAGCGCTACTGTTACCATCGCAGACGCGGCGCACGGCGAGGTCAACGTCGACCTGCGGGGCCTGCGGCAATACATTCGCGTCGTGGCGACCCCGACTTTTGTCGGAGGCACTTCGCCGACCGTGCAGATCAGCGCCTCCGTGGTTCTGGGCGACGCCGTAGTCCGGCCGGCCAACTAACAGGTGACGGCCAATGCTGAAGCCCGTTCGATTTGTGCACAGCCATGCGCCCTATAACGCCGGCGAGGTCGCGGGATTTGATGAGGCGACGGCGAACCGGCTCATCGCCACCGGCGTGGCGGTGCCCTACGCGCCGGAACCCCCTGAGGTCGAGTCGGCGGCCATGGAAGCCCCGCCCCGCGACCGGGCAATGAAGGCCACAAAGCGCAAGTGAGGTGAAACGACATGGCCCGCCTGGTGGTGCCCTCCGCAATAGCAGTAGCGACGGAAGCCGAGGTTCAGCGGCACGTGCTGAAGGATACTTCGGTCGGCGCCCATACCGACGAGGAGCTGGACGTTCTTTGCGCCATTCTTAACGGAGTGTCCGCCGCCACTGAGGGCTACATCGGCGGGCCGGTCATCACCCGATCCTTCACTGAGAAGTATGACGGCGGGGTGGAGCGGATCTTCCTGCTCCAGCGGCCGGTTCAGTCGGTCGCGTCGGTCAAGGAAGAGGGTACCCTGCTAACGCTGGCCGAGGATTACTACGTATATGCGCAAGAGGGTTTCTTGCTCCGGGCGTCTGGCGGCGGCGCTCTCTGGTGGGCCAAGGGCTACCGGGAGCGAGACCTGAACCGCGTCTACTGGACGACAAAGCCGCAGGGGATCGAGGTGACGTACACGGCCGGCCGGGCGACGCAGACGGGATCAGGAGCAAGCCTGACCGCGGTGACTTACACCGACCCCCGCGACGAGGCCATCCGGACCGCCGCCCTGCTCTGGATTCACGAGCTCTGGGCTACCGGCCCAGCGAACATGTCCAATCAGCTTACCGAGAGCGGGAACGTCATCCGTCCGGCTGGCATCCCGCCGCAGGTGGCAAAGCTGCTGGAGCCGTATCGGCTGCCGGCGGTGGGCGCGGTATGAAGATCGATATCAAGGTTGTCTTTAGACCCGCGGATCTGCTCCGGCGGCTCCAGGCGGCTCCTCACATCGTCGAGGAAGAGATGGGCAAGGCCCTGGACGATCTGATGCTCCAGATTGCAGCCAGGGCCAAGCGCAGGGCCCCGAAGCATCGAGGCGCCCTGCAGCAGTCGCTCTCGCCGGGCGGCCCGGGGACGCTGACCTGGCGCAGGGGGCTACACGCACAGGTGGGCTCGAGCCTGCCCGAAGCGGCACCGATGGAATACGGCACCAAGCCCCACTGGCCGCCATATGCGCCGATCCAGGATTGGGTTTGGCTGAACCGGCGGAAGTTCAGCGTCCAGGCTCCCAAGGGCATGTGGAAGCGGCTGGGCGCCGGCAAGTACACCGAAGGCGACTGGGGAGCGTACCAGCAGATGGAGCGGATCACGTTCCTGGTTCGCCGGGCCATCGCGAGGCGCGGGCTGAAGGAGCGCCGGTACCTGCGCGATAGTTTTGAGGAGGTCTTCCAGAAGGCCAAGCGGGTTGTCGCTCATTACGCCAACAATATCGTCAGGCGGGTGACTGGGCCATGAGCATCAGCGCGATCGAACAGCAGATAGCCGCCGTCGTGTCCGGCGTGGTGAGCATCAAGAAGACATACACTTATCCCGTCGCCGAGATTGGGCGTCTGCTCCCTGCCCTGGTGGTCGTCTACGACGGCTTCAGCCAGGAGCCGGCCGCAGGGAAGAGCACTGACACCGCCTGGCGGTTCGAGTTCACGCTGTTCTTGCCGGCTGAGGGCAAGACCCTGGAGAAGAATTGGACCGACCTTAAAGCCTTGGTCCCCGCTCTGCTGACCGCATTTCGAACGAATCCCGGGCTGAATGGGGCCTGTTGGACCAGCATCATCGAGGCAGGAGATCCGATAATCCACATTCCGAGCCCGGCGGAACAGCCCCAATTCATCGGACATTCCTTCCGGCTGGTGGCAAAGAAGGAAGAATAGGGACAGGCGGCGTATCACCTTCCGGGAGGGGAGGTGGTACGTTTGGCTGACCCGAAACCGAAAAAGGAGCCCAAGGTTGAAGTAACTGGGCGATGCCTGAAGGAAGTGAAATCAGAGAACCTGTACGCAGACTTCGAGGTCATGGTAACTGGCCTCGATGAAGAAGACGGAAAGGACGAAGACCCCGGTGCCGCATAGGCCCGGGGTCCTGGTTTGGAGGTGACCGTCTTGAAGGTGCGGTGGATCGCCGAAGGTTACGACCGCAAGATCGGAGAGGAATTCGAGGTCAGCGAGGAACAGGCTCAGAGCCTGATCGCTGCCGGCCAGGCTGAAGCGGTCGAGGAGAAGGGAGGCAAGAAGTAAATGGCCAGGTTCGCAAGGAACGACGGATATATCGGGCTGGCCAAACAGGCCGCTAAGGGGACAGGGATCGCTCCCGCCTACTTTGTCAAGTGGGATGGCGGTCCGAAAATGACGCCCGACATGGATGTTGAAAAGCTTCAGGAGGGCGGCGACGGCCAGTATCCGGGGATCATGCTCAAGAAGAAGCACAAGCCCGACGGCAGCTTCGACCTCTTCGCCCGGCCCGACATCGCCGGGTTTCTGTTCGCCATGCTGCTTGGGGCTGACACCATCGCGGGAACGGGCCCGTATACGCACACCATCATCGCCAGCGCGCCGGCGTCCTTGCCTTGGGTGACCGTGGAGCGCAGCGTCGCTGGACAGCTTATCGACCGGATCATCGACAGCCGGATCAAGGAGATCAAGGTATCCGGAGAGGCTGGGCAGCCGGTCAAGCTGGCGGTGTCGTATCTCGGCACGACCGAGGCCAAGCAGGCCACGCCGGCGACCGTGACTCTCGAAACCGACGACCCCTTCATGTTCTGGCAAGGGACGTATACCCTCGATACCACCGACGTGTCCGGCGTGATCCCGGCGTTTGAGATCACTTTGTCGAACATCTTCGACGAGGACGATTTTGCCAACGCGATCACCCGGGCGGACATTCCGCTGATCCGGCGCGACATCAAGGGCAGCTTCCGGGTGAAGTTCGAGAATGCTGACCGGTTCGCGAAGACGTACTTTGGCGACACCAGCGGCACGGCTCCGGCTACCGCCCTGACCACCGGCAACATCACCATCGACCTGAACTACGGCACCGGCGCGGGTGCCAGAGAACTGAAGATCGACCTCCAGAAGATTTACCACACGGCAGCCAAAGTAGAGCTGGCCTCCAAGGAGGAGACCAGCCAGGAGTACGACTGCGAGTTCGAAGGCTCCAAGGGCACCGGCGACCTGGTGACGGTTACCGCGAAGAACGCGAAAGCGACGAGTTATGTGGCCTAACGCAGAAGGCTGGTGAGGGAGCTAATAGCCAAGGACGGATGCTTATCGGAGAAGAGAAAATCCATCTCTGAACCCTTGTACCGGGCACGCATGACAATGGTGCTCTGGTCCTTGGTCTTGGACCGTCCGCCCACTGCGGCTCCGACCAGGGCTCCTACGCCGCCGGTCAGTATCCCGCCAATGGCCGCGCCAGCAAGCGCCTTTCCGAGGGAGCGGGATTCTTTGAGATCCTTGTTCAACGCGACCGCTATTATGTCGGAGGGCGGGATATCAATGGAGCCCCACTTGAACAACCCCTTGGGCCAGCAGATCTGGATCAGATCCCCCGTGCGTTTCACGACAACCGGACCTATCGGTATCTCGGGAGGACCACCGATATACTGCAACGCCACAGCCTTAGCCATATGACCATCTCCTTTCAGGGAAAGTTCTGACAACCAGTATACCTTATCGAGGAGGTTATTGCCAAGATGACCGGCAAGGAATTGAAACCCTCCCGCGTCTTGGTGCAGCTTGATCGTGAGCGCGAGATCCGTTTTGATCTCAATGCCCTGGTTGAACTTGAGTCTTATTTCGGGGGGCTAGACAAAATAATGACCGCCGAAATGAACCTTGCTACTCTCAGGTTTCTGATATGGGCGGGCCTACTGCACGAATCCCCTGACCTGAAGGAACGGGACGTCGGTCGAATGATCCCCCTTGATCGTCTTCAGGAACTTGCCGA
>DAHVXO010000306.1 GCA_027356675.1 Symbiobacteriaceae bacterium
GTTCCTTTGTGGGGGGAGCAGACCGTGGACAAGGCGCTCCAAGAGCCGGCTGATCTCGAGTGGATGGAAGATGAGTTCGATGCCGTGCCGGAAGTGGATGCGGTTTTTCGGGCCCAGCGGCGCCTGAGCTTCATGTATGGCGGGATCTTCCTGGCCGTGACTATCTCGATCCCACTTCTGACTGTGACCAGCCGGTATTGGACGCGTGTACCCGTTTTGGGTGGCTTCACGCTCAACTACTTGGTCGTGGCGGTGCTCTACCATCTCCTCTATGTCCTGATCGGCGCTGCCTACACCATTCAGGCGAATCGCCTGGAACATGAACTCTTAGGCCCGCGCCGCAGGTAGGGAGGGGAATCGATGAACGTCATCGCGACGGTCATGTGTTTCGGTTTGGTGGCCGCTACGGTCGTAATCTCCTTTTACTCCAGGCGGTTCAACCAGACCACAGCGGAGTTCTACCTTGCTGGGCGCCGAGTGGGCTTCATCGCTAATGCCAGCGCCATATGCGGGGATTATTTCAGCGCTGCATCCTTCCTTGGCGTGGCTGCGGCAATCTACGCCGGCGGGCTGGACGGCGTCTGGTTCGGGGCAGGCTTCGGCGCGGGCTTCGTTCCTGTCGTGCTGTTCTTTGCCTCACCGTTGCGGCGCTTCGGCGAGTATACGCTGCCGGATTTTCTCACCGCCCGCTTCGAGAGTGCCACGGTGCGAATCGTCGCGGTTGCGCTGGTCGAGTTGATCTGCCTGCTCTATCTGGCTCCTCAGCTCCTGGCGGTCGGGCACGTCTGGGAGATCCTCGTCGGACCGGGCATTTCCGGTCTCAGTCCCTACGCCACCGGTGTGATTGTGATGACCATGTTGATGGTTTTTTACGCGGCCCTGGGTGGCATGCGTGGCACGACCTGGAACCAGGTAGTCCAGTTCTGGGTGCTCACCACCGCCATGCTGCTCGTCGTCCTCCTCACGGTCTCGTACACCGTCCAATACGGCAACGCCATTGGGAAAGCCAGCGAGAGCTTGCTGGTGGCGCCGGTAGTCTACCGGGTTCGTGACCTCCCGGTGGGTGAGGCCCGTGCGGTCATGAGCGCTGAGTATTGGGAGCGGGAGGTCGCCCCTCGGCTCAGCGACCCGGAGGCCACCGTGGTCGTTCTCATGCCCGTGCGCAGCAAGCTGACCGGTGGCACGGTTCGGTTCACGGAGCCGGGCAGTCGCTATAATTGGCTAACGCAGTTCTCGGTCGTCATCACGCTGATCGTGGGGACATCGGGGCTCCCGCACATTATGAATCGATTTTACACGAACCCGAGCGGCTCGGTCGCGCGCATCACGACGGTCTACATTCTTGGATTCGTGGCCTTCTTCTACACCCTGGCCGGCGTTGCAGGCGTGCTGGGTCGTGCACTGGTACCGGGGTTGAGCCAGACCTTCCAAGGTGCCGGTACGCTGGGTCGGGCCATTGACGGTGTTCTGGCCAACCCGGACGGACTCGTGCCGTTCCTGGCGCAATCCCTGGGCGGCGATGTCGGGCTTGGGTATGTCGCAGCCGGGGCGCTAGCAGCGGCACTGAGCACGATGGGCGGGTTGGTCATCGCCGCAGCCGCCTCCTGGGGGCACGATCTCTACGAGAAATACATCAACCCCGCCGCATCTGAGCGCCGCAAGGTGGCAGTTGGACGGGCTGCCGTGGTGACGATTGCCCTGGTCGGCATGGCAGCCGGGCTGGGCATTCCCGCACTGGGACTCGACAGGGCCTATCCGGAACTGATCGCCCTGATGGTGACATGGGCATTCGGTGTGGCTGGCGGCGGATTTTTCCCGGTGCTCTTCATGGGAATCTGGTGGCGGCGCACCACTACCAGGGGCGCCCTTGCTGGCATGGTTGTCGGCGGTTTTGGCTCCGCACTCTTCATCTCAGGCAACATCCTTGCGGCAACATGGAAGGCCAGTCCCGCATGGATCCAATTGACCGGCTCGCTCACCTTTCCGGCTGTGATCACCGTGCCGCTCTCCTTTGCAGCGATCATCATCGTGTCGCTGATGGATCAAGACAACATCCCCGCCAATATCGATGCGATCTGGGGCCGAATTCACGGAACGGCCAAGGAGCGGATGGAGGCCAGGCGGGCCGCACGATTCAGCTCCTGAAGTGCAACTTCCCCCTTGTCTTCACTTGCAAATTGCGATAATGTGGTCATGACAACATGACCACATGGTCGACGGCCGGGGGGGAGGGCGATGGAGTGCTCGACCACAGTAGCGCCTTGCCGCTTTATCACCAACTGCGGTCTGCCCTGCGCAAGTCTATTGAGTCAGGTGTTTGGGCTCCGAACGAGGCCATTCCGACGGAGCGGGAGCTTACGGAGCATTACGGAGTCAGCCGCATCACGGTACGCCAGGCGCTCGCGGACCTGGTCACCGAGGGCATTCTCTACCGCCAGCATGGAAAGGGTACCTTTGTGGCGCCGCCGCCTACTCGTCCGATTGCCGAGTCGCTCACCGAGTTGACGGGCCACGTGGAGGAGTTGCAGCGCCGGGGGCTCAGTCCCGAGGTCGTCGTTTTTGGCCTCGAACAGCGGCCCATGCCGGACAACGTGGCGGCGGCCCTACGTCGGCCGCCCGGATCCCGCGGCTGGTGGCTGCACCGCAAGGTTTATGTTGACAGCCACGTGCTGCTGGTTTCCGAGGCCTACGTGCCCGCAGATCTTCAGATTGCACTCCGACCCGACGAGGTGGTTGAAAAACCCGTCACCCGGTTGCTTGAAGCGTATGGGTATGTGCCCGCCAAAGGGAGGCAGCGGATCGCTGCAGGCCAGGCTAATGCGATCGAGGCACGGCTGCTCGACATCAACGTTGGCGATGCGGTCTTGGCGGTCACGCGCATGATCACGAGCGGAGATGGTGCCCCCTTGGAGTGGTCTCGCACCTTGTACCGGTCGGACCGCTATGAATATGAAGTTGAACTTAGGCGGGGGCGAATGGTATGACTATTGGAGTTACGACGGTAAGTATTTTCGCGATCTCAGTGGCGGCCGGTGCGATTGGCGCCATGCTGGGCTTGGGCGGCGGCATAATCATCGTGCCGGTACTAACGCTTTTGTTCGGCTTCGACATCCGTGTTGCAGTCGCGGCCAGTGCCGTCTCTGTGATCGCCACCTCGACGGGAGCGGCGATTGCCTACCTGAAGGAGCACATGACAAACACCCGCCTGGCCATGCTGCTGGAGGTCGGGACCACATCCGGGGCCCTGACCGGTGCGCTGTTGGCTGGGTTCCTTGATCAGCGGTATCTTTTCATCCTTTTTGGTGTGCTCATGGCCTACTCCGCGTACGGCATGTTTCGCGCGCGTAAAATGGAACTTCCGGTGCAAGTCGAGCCAGATGACCTGTCCCGCAAGCTCAGGCTCGAAGGCGCGTACTACGACCAGGCGTTGGGTCACGAGGTTCGGTATCAAGTGACCCGCACGTTGCCCGGGCTTGGTTTCATGTATGCCTCCGGTACCGTTGCCGGTCTCCTGGGGATTGGCACCGGGGTCTTTAAGGTTCTCGCCATGGATCAGATCATGCGCCTGCCAATCAAGGTCTCGACCGCCACATCGAACTTCATGATCGGTGTGACGGCAGCCGCCAGCGCAGCCATCTATTTCGTCCGCGGCGACGTGCAAGCGACTGTAGCTGGTCCCGTGGCACTCGGCGTACTCGGCGGCGCCCTGATTGGCACCCGCTTGATGGTTCGGCTGAAAGGGTCCACGCTCCGCAAGCTCTTCGTGCCCGTGCTGGTGATACTCGCCGTTCAGATGCTTTGGAAGGGGGTGACCCTATGATGGAGGAGTCTACGCATAGCCGTACGGTGGCAGAGAAAGTCGAGACCGTTGAGATTGCTGTCGCCCAGCTGCTCCGGATTGGGGTGGTAATCGCCTCCGTGCTCATCACGCTTGGTCTCGGGGGCATGCTGGTCGGGATCAGCCCGAGTTCAGCGACTCGGTTGATCACCATCGGGTTGATTGTACTGGTGCTCACCCCAATCATGCGCGTGGTGGCCGCAGTGGTCGTTTACCTTCGCGAGGGTGATTATGTCTATGCGTTAATCAGCATATTTGTCCTGCTGATGCTTGCGACGGGGCTCCTGATTGGCAAACTTGACTAGACGGCAAATCAATCGCCGGCCGATCAACTCGGCCGGCGATTTCCGCGGCGTCTTATTCTGAGACGATCCTAGTTGCGGCGCTGATCCAGATCCAACTGATAGTAGACCGCTACCGCCAGGGTCGCCGCGATCACCCATGGGAGTCCGTCCACCTGGAGGGTGCAGTCCTTGCCGAAGGTGCGGCCGCCGAAGCGTCCCGTCATTTGACCGTCGGCAGTGCAGGCCAGGTCAATGTCGAAGCCGAAGGTATCACCGCCAGCCCGCCCTGTCACCCGCTGCCCGTCAAAGGCCAAGTTCAGGTCGTACCCGAAAGTGCCGCCGCCCATGCGCCCGGCCACTGAGTAGTCGGTGACGGCGCACGTGACATCCTTCCCGTCGAAAGCACCGCCCCACCGCCCCGACAGACTGCTGCCATCAAAACTGAAGCTCAGGTTCTTGCCCTTGAATCGGCCACCCATCCGGCCGGTGATTGCGCCGCCCTGTAAAGAGGCGGTCAAGTTATAGCCGACAAACGTGCCACCGATCCGCCCGACTACCCCAGCCACGCTTCATTCCACCTTGAAGTCCAGTTGCTGCTGCGGTTTGCCGTCCAGAAAGAGACGAACTTGATACTGCCCGGACGGAAAGGGTTTGTTTTGAGCCGCGATCAGGTTGAATGCTACGTAACGGTCTCCAGTTGCTTCGAACTGCACATCGGCCTCGTCCACCAATTTGTCCTCGTAATACCACCGCGCCTGCACGCGGGTACCCTTGCGAGGATTGAGGATCTTTGCCGAGGCAAAGAACTGCAACGGCTTGGGAGGGAAATTGCTCACAGCCCCAATCGGTTCCTTGGTCCGCTCGTTCACCTTGTCGGTCACTGTTAATGAGCCGATGGCCGGGGGTTCCTTTGTATACAGGCTGCAGCCGGCCAGAAGGTTCGCCCCAAGTGCCAGGAAAAGCAGCGCTCCCAGGAGACGGAGTTTCACCCGACCGACTCCTTCCTCATCCAAATGATGTGTATCTTCAACAAACTGCAAGTTTTTTCCTCCTGATGGTGGCTCTCCATCGCCTCCGATGGATACGCCGCACCGAAAGGCGGGAGAACGAGGGAATCCGCCTGGGTGTGGCGAAACTTGTCTCTCCATTCATGCTGCAAAGGGGAATATCCATTTGATGCCGACCAAGCAACTGCATACCATGACCGATTTGTCGGAAATCCTTGCCGAGTCATTTCGGCGACCCGTGCTGGTCTTCAAGCATTCGACTACTTGACCGGTCTCAGCCCGAGCCCACCGTGCGTGGGAGGGGTTCCTGGCCTCACCGGAGGCGGGCAAGGTTTATCCGGTGTGGGTGCGGGTCATTGAGGAGCGCCCCCTGTCGTTGCGCCTCACCGAACTCGTTGGGGTACCGCATGCGAGCCCGCAGGTCATCCTGATCGTGGGGGGACAGGCTGTGTGGCATGATTCGCACCGGGCGATCACTGTCGAAGCGCTGCAAGCTGCTGTGGAGGAGTTGGGCTAAGCAATACGGTAGGGACGGAGTCCTTGCTGGGCCAGCAGATCCGCGTGCGTACCCCGCTCGCGGATTTTGCCTTTGTGCAGCACGAGAATCTAGTCGGCGTACTGATCGCCGTTTTACTGGCGCAGACCTGGCCTTGGCAGCCCGCTCCACCGCCTGGTCGCCGCCGGAGTCTCAGGCAGGAGGACCGCAGCACCGGGTGGAACCTCCATACGATCGACATCGAGATGAGGGATAGGCTTGGCCCACGTGACGACCGCCGTGTGGGCGCCCGTCGAAGCCTTACTGGGGCGACCCGCCGAAGTAACATGGACGTACCCGATTTCCGAATCCGAGATGGCCATGGTGGTCAGCTCAACCCGGGGTCAGACTCGCTTGCACGATGTCACCTTGTTCATATTCGATGCGGGCGGCCAGTTAGCGCTGATTCGTAAGCCCAGCTACCCCGAGGGTGCGTGGCGGGCCCCAGGCGGCGGCATCAATCGTGGTGAGCCGTTCATGGACGGGGCAGCCCGGGAGGCCATGGAGGAGACCGGCCTGACGGTCCAGTTGATGCGATACGTGCTGCGCGTCCACATCATCTTCACCTGCGGTGATCAGATCCAGCCGTGGACCACCCATGTGCTGACGGCGACGGCGCAATCTGATACCTTGCAGACCCTCGATCCGCATGAGATCGATGGGGTCAAGTGGGGCAGCATCGCCGAGTTGTGCGGTCCCATCGCTGACGTGCTACTAGCTACCGGGCGCGGTCTCTTCCGCTACCGTGTAGCCCTGCACCGCGAAGTGGCCCGGCTCCTGGGACAGTGAACCAAGGCGATCCTGCAGCACTCGTCAAATGGACCGGTTGGCCCTCCGTTCGGAGGGCTATTCCTGTGCCTGTCTCGATTTGCAGACACGACTTGCCAAGACCTAACAGCAGTTCGGCTCTCCCGTTGAATGGAATCCCTGGTATATTCTCCTCGCAGGGGGCCCCGGTCTGTTTTTATGCCTATCGGTTGAGGTACTGTCCGAACCAGTCAGCGATCATGTTCAGCCTGTGGATGCGGTGCCAGGGCTTGCCGGTGCGGCTCATGCCGTGGAACTCACCGGGATACCGGACGAACTTGACGGTTTTCTTCTGCAGCTTCAGGGCGGCGTAAAGCTGCTCGGCCTGCTCAATCGGACACCGCAAGTCACCCTCCTGGTGCTCAATCAGCAGGGGCGTCACGATGTTGCTGGCATGCAGGATGGGGGACTGCTTGAGGTACGGGGCCATGTTCTGCTCCTCCCACCAGTTCTCCGTCCCGAACTGGCCAATCCGGTTGTACCCAATGTCGGAAGTGCCCATGGCGCTCCAGCGGTTGACGACGGAACGCATGGTGATCGCCGCCTTGAAGCGGTCGGTGTGGCCGACGATCCAGTTGACCAGGAATCCGCCGTATGAACCGCCTGCCACTCCCACCCGGTCGGCGTCGATAAAGTCGTACTTGGCCACAGCCGCAGTGATCGCTGCCATGACATCGGCGTAGTCCTTGTTGCCCCAATCCGACATGATGCAGCTGCAGAAGTTCTCACCATACCCCTGGGATCCCCGGGGATTTGAGTAGACGACTGCGTAGCCCTGGGCGGCCAGCCACTGGAATTCGTAGAAGAAGCCGCAGGCATACATGCCCATCGGCCCGCCGTGGATCTCCAGGACGGCCGGATACTGCTTACCGGTCTCGAAGCCTGCGGGTCGGAGCACCCAGCCGTCTACCTGGGGCTGACCGGCACCGGCGGTGAACGTGAACCGCTCCGGGGTAGGCAGGGTCAACTGCGCGAACAACTCCGCATTGTGATGCGTAAGGGGGACTTCGAAGACCCCGCCGCCGTGTAGGACCGCGCCGCAGTTGGGCACCTGGGGTTCGGGCTGCGGTTCATCCAGCCGGGCCAGGTAGATATCTGCCGGGGACGTCGGGGTCGCGTAGGCGAGGGCGGCCCGCCTGCAGTCCGGGGTCAGGCTGAAAGCGTGAATCGCCTTATCTCCCCCAGTGACAGGGAGCACTGCGCCTGTATGGGCCCCGACCTTCACCAGATGCACCTGACCGGCATCAGAAACGACACCGAAGACCCACCGGGCATCCGGCGACCACGTGAGGCGTCCACCCGCCGGTGCGGGCATGTCGGAGATGCCCTCATTGACGAACCCCCGATCCAAATCAGGCGCCAGGCAACGAATGGCCCCGCTTGCGCGGTCCAGCACATACAGGCGGGTGAGCCCGTACCCATGGTTATCCGGGTTGGTGCCCAGGAAGGCGATCTGCTTGCCATCCGGCGATACGGCGGGTCCAGCGGCCGACAGCTTCCCATCACCCGGGGTCAGCCGGACCAGGCTCCCGCCCGTGCGCGGGACCGCCCACAGGTCGGCATGCCACGGGTGGTAGTCCGCCTCATCCAGCCGGTTCGCCACGCAGATCACCTCGGCGGAATCCGGCGTCCACGCCGGCTCGAGGTGACTGAAGTCGCCATATGTCAGCTGGACGGGCTCGTCGCCATCCAGCGTGATGACGCAAACCTGGGAACGCTTGTCGTGGTAATAGCCCACGCCATCCATCTTGTAGAGAAGGCGGGTGATGACCTTGACTTCCTTGGTGAACTTCTTGTAGAGGTCCTTCTCGTCCTCATCCTTTCCCTCCGGCTTGATGCCTTCGACCGTGAGGGAGGCAGTGAATGCAATCTGCTTGGAGTCCGGACTCCAGACCAGGGCGGTAATGCCACCCTTGACGCGGGTCAACTGCTGTGCCTCGCCGCCCTCCAGTGGGAGTAGCCAGATCTGGCTCGACCCGCTCCGGTTCGAGAGGAAGGCCAGGAAACGCCCATCAGGCGACCAGCGCGGCGACGAATCCTTCGGGCCCGCCGTGAACTGCACGGACGGCTGTCCCTCCCGGGCCAGCCAGACCGCTGTCTTGTATTCGTTCTTGTCACGGTCAATCTCCTGAATCACATAGGCGATCCGGGAGCCGTCGGGAGAGATCTGGCAGTCTCCGGCGAGTTTGATGGCGAGCAGGTCATCTACTTGG
>DAHVXO010000310.1 GCA_027356675.1 Symbiobacteriaceae bacterium
GGGCGGGCGGGGTAGACGTGGGTGCCCATGAACGCGACGATCTCGGCGTCAAGGCCGGTCTCTTCCTTCACCTCACGGAGGGCTGCGTCCTCCGCCCGCTCCCCCTTGGGGATAAAGCCGGCGACCACGGACCAACGCCCTGGCGGCCAGATATGCTTGCGCACGTAAACCACCTGGCCGTCAGCAGTCACAACGAGGACCAGAGTGATCGGTGTAGGCGGGTCATACCAGACCCAACCGCAACTGGGACAAAACTGGTGGGGATGGCCGGAAGTGTCGAGGCTGGCTTCCAGGACGTGGCCGCAATCGCCGCAGTGCTTCACCCCTGGGCCTTCCCCGACAGCGCCTTCCACATCTGCTCCGGGCTCATGGGCAGGGCAGTCATGCGCATGCCAGTGGCGGCGCAAACCGCGTTGGCCAGGGCAGCCGGCGGCGGCACGATGGGTGCCTCGCCCACGCCCCGGACCCCATAGGGATGGTCCGGGTCGGCCACTTCGATGGGCACGCATTCGATATTCGGCACGTCCAGGGTCACGGGCATCCGGTAATCCAGGAAGGTCGGGTTCTTCAGGGTCCCGCCGTCCCAGGCGTACTCCTCGGTCAGGCCCCAGCCGATGCCCTGCACGACGCCGCCCTGCATCTGGCCGGTGACGCCCATGGGGTTGATGACCCTGCCCACGTCCTGAAAGGCCGTGTAGCGCAAGACCGTCACCTTGCCAGTCTCGGGATCGACCGCCACGTCGGCGATGTGCAGGGAGAAGGCACCGCCGGGCCGCGGATTGTCCGAGACGCCGCTGACCGTGATCGGTCCGCCGGTCTGGTACTGCTTGGCGGCGACCTCAGTGACGGTCAGGCTCTGCTGGGGAGCGCCCTTGATCTGGAACTTGCCTGCGCTGTATTCCACGTCCTCGGGGGAGGCCTCGAGCAGCCTGGCGGCCCGCTTGCGCAGTTCTTCTCTGAGCGCCACCGCCCCGTTATGGACGGCGAGGCCGGTGGAGAAGGTCGTGCGTGAACCGCCGGTGCCCTCGGTATAGCCGACCTGGTCCGTGTCGCCCACATTGGAGGTGACGTCGCCGGCGGCAAGGCCAAGCTCCTCCGCCACGATCTGGGCCATGGACGTGCGGGTGCCCGTCAGATCCACGGAGCCGGTCAGGAGACTGACTGTACCGTCGTAGCCCATCACCAGCTGGCAGGACGATGTCCCGCCGCCGTTCATCCAGTAACCGATGGCGACGCCCCGGCCTTGATTGGGCCCTTGCGGCGCCGGGTCGGTCCAGGCGCTATGGCGCTTGGCGGTCTCGAGCAGTTCGACCAGGCCGATGCGCTTGAAGGCCGAGTCATCTGTGCGGAGGTCACCATCGCGGCTGGCGTTCTGGAGGCGAAACTCCAGCGGGTCGAGACCGAGCTGGTGTGCCAACTCATCGATGACCTGCTCAACGGCAAAGGCCATCTGAGTGGCGCCGGGAGCCCGGTAGGCGGCGACCCGGGGGCGGTTGAGCACCACATCAAACCCGTCGATGCGCAGGTGCGGAATCCGGTAGGGGCTCAGGCCGGTCAGAACTGCGGCGCCCACAGCAGAACCGGGATAGGCGCCGGCCTCGTAGGCGAGCCAGGCTTCGGCGGCGGTGAGGCGGCCCTTGGCGTCGGCGCCCATCTTCAGCTTGATGACGGTGCCCGGGGTTGGTCCCGTTGAGTGCAGTACCTCCGCCCGGGTCAGCGTCAGCTTGACCGGCCGTCCCGCCTTGCGACTGAGCATGACGGCGACGAGCTCGAGATAGGGATAGAACTTGCCGCCGAAGGCGCCGCCCACTTCCATGGGCACCACCCGGATGTGACTGGGCGGCATCAGGAGCAGGTCGGCCACCGCACTGCGGACGCCGAAGCTGTCTTGCGTGGTGGTCCAGATGGTGGTATGCCCGTCCGGGGTGACCTGGGCCGTGCTGGATTGGGGCTCGATATAGCCCTGGTGGACATTCACGGTGCGGAAGGTGCGCTCCACGGTCACCTTTGCGGTGGCAAAGCCGGTCTGAAGGCTGCCGCGCTCACGCACCATGTGCATGGCGACGTTGGTGGGCTCGGTGCCCTCTTGACGGGAGGGGACCTGCCGGGTGCGCAGGTCGGCGAGGATGATCGGCGCATCCTTCGCCATGGCCGCGTCGATGTCCGTCACAGCGGGCAGGGGCTCGTACTCGACTGCGATCAGGGCCAGTGCCTCTTCGGCCACGTTCACGCTGACCGCGGCGACGGCAGCCACTGGGTGGCCGTGCCACTTTACGGTCTCCTTGGCCAGGATCATGTCCTGCAGGTAGAGATTGTCGACGGTGGTCTCACCCATGGCCCGGGCACCGCCGCCGATGCGTGGGAAATCCGTCGCCGTGACGATGGCCAGGACGCCGGGGAGCGCTGCGGCTTTACTCGTGTCCAGCCGGGTGATCCGAGCATGCGCATGCGGGCTGCGCAGGAGCTTACCATAGAGCATTCCGGGCAGCTGGATGTCTGCCCCGAAGGTCGCCGCGCCGGTTACTTTGGCGACGCCGTCCGTCCGGAGCGGCGTGGAGCCGATCACCTTATACTCGGTGCTCATCCCTCCACCCCCTCGGGGTCTAGCACGATCGAACCCTCTTGGGCTGCAGCCGTCTGGGCGGCTGCCTTCACGGCCTTGACAATCTTGTCGTACCCCGTGCAGCGGCAGAGATTACCCGCCAGCCTTTGGCGGATCTGCTCATCGGTGGGGTCAGGGTTTTCCTTGAGCAGCACCCGGGCATTCAACAAGAAACCCGGGGTGCAGAATCCGCACTGGAACGCGCCCTCTTCAATAAAGGCCTTCTGCAGCGGATGGAGCCGTCCGGGTTGGGACAGTCCCTCCACGGTCGTGATCACGGCGCCCTCCATTTCAACGGCGAGGACCAGGCAAGAGTTGACCGGGCGATCGTTCACCAGGACGGTGCAGGCGCCGCAGTTGCCGTTGCCGCAGCCCTCCTTGGTGCCCATGAGGCCCAGTTGGTCCCGCAGGATATCCAACAGGGTCTGGCGGGGTTCGGACAGGAGTTCCTGCTCCACGCCATTGAGATGAAATCGGACGCGCATTTTGGCTGCCATGGTCTACCCCACCTCCTTTGCGTGCTCCAGTGCTGCCGTCAGCGTCCGTTGGGTCAGGACGCCCACCAGGTGCCGCCGGTACTCCACGCTGCCTCGGACGTCTGTGATGGGCGAGCAGGCGGCGCTGGCGATCCGGCCCGCTTCCGCGAAGCGGTCTGGCGTGGGGGCGTGCCCCTCCAGTACGGCCTCGGCCGTCGGCACCCGCAGCGGGGTCGGGGCCACTGCTGCGAGGGCAATACGGGCCTTGGCCACGGTGCCATCCGAGTTCAGGGCCAGGAAAGCGCCAACGCCTGCGACGGCGATATCCATCTCGCCGCGGGGGATGAAACGCTGGTAGACCGCCCCGGTGCGGGGGCCGGGGGCCGGGACAAGAATCTCGATCAGGATCTCATCCGGCCCCAGCACCGTGCGGCCGGGGCCCGTGCAGAAGGCCTCCACGTCCACGGTGCGCTGACCCCCGGGGCCCGCAATGACCGCCCTGGCACCCAGAGAGATGAGTGGCGGGATACCATCGGCCGAGGGCGCCCCATTACAGAGGTTGCCGCCGAGGCTAGCCCGGTTCTGGATCTGGTAGGAGCCGATCAGCGAGGCAACATAGGCCAGTATCGGATAATGCCGGCGGACTTCAGGGCTCTCCTGAAGCCGGACGCAAGGCACGGCTGCACCGATGCGCAGACCGTCTGCCGGGGTGTAAGCGAGATGGTTCAGTCCCTCAATCCGCTTCAGGTCAACCAGCAACTCGGTCTGCCTGCGGCCTTCCTTGATCTGGGTGATCAGGTCGGTCCCACCCGCCAGGGGGCGGGCCTCACCCGGACGCCCGGCCAGTAAGGCGATCGCATCCGCCACCGTCGCCGGGGCGGCGCACTCAAAAGAACGCATAACTTCATCCTCCCTCCACCCTCTAACACTTCGCCGCCGTGATCTTACGACCCTCTCAGAAGGTCAGTGCAAAAATAACATACACCCCGCACAGAATGTGCGGGGTGACGGGACCAGGACTGGGCCAGGACCGCGGAACTCAGGGCGTAACGATCAACACAGTCGTCAACCCATACAACCCCTTCTCGCCCTCTGCATGCGGCAACACGTGGCAGTGCCAGGCCCACTTTCCCGGGTTGGATGTGTCGAGAAGCACATCCCACCGCTCACCCGGTGCAACCGTCAGCACGTCCAACTTCATCGGCTGCGCCAGCGGCGCCCCGTCCCTGGCCACTACGGTCATGCGGGATCCGTGCAGGTGCATCGGGTGCAGAAGCGCCCCCTCGTTCATCCAGCGAACCAGGACCCGCTCCCCCTTCTTCGCCACGATAGGCGCCGTGGCGGGGAAGGACTTGCCGTTGATCGTATAGCCCAACGGCCCATCGTTGAGCACTTCGATATACTCCTGATCGACCACGGGCATGCTCGCCTTGTCCTTGGGGTCGACCACCAGCGGCCCCAGCATTCCCAGCGCCACCTGCTTGGTGCTGTCGTGGTGCGAGTGGTACATATGCGTGCCGGACGGACTGGCCACGAACTCATAGACCGTACTCTCCCCCGGCTTGGTCGGCGGAGTCGTCAGGAACGAAACCCCATCCATCTCGTTGCTCCCCCGCAGGTCCTGACCGTGCGGGTGCAAGGACGTGCTCTCGGGGAGCGAGTTCTTCAAATTGATGCGCACCCGGTCCCCTTCGGTCACCCGAATCAGCGGACCGGGCACCGTGCCCCCGAAGGTCCAGGCCTCCCGCTTCACCCCCGGTTCGACTTCCCACTGAACGACCTTCGCCTCCAGGTCGAAGACCTTCACCCCGTTCTCGACCCGTGGGGTCAGGGGTTGGGCGCCTACCCCTTCCGTTTTGGCTGGGAACGCCCTTACGGCCCGCTCATGCTCCATGTCAATATCTGATTGCGCCGCCGGACCCTCCCGGGGGGCAGGCCCCTTGGTTTTGTCCTGCTCCGACTGCTTCGGGGGAGCCGGCGTGGCATCCTTGGGCTTCGCACAACCCGTCGCCAGAGCCACGACCAACAGCGCCGCCAGGACCGCTTGGGTCCATCGTGAATCCGTCACCTGCGCTTCCTCCTCACTTCATTCGCTGCCAGTGCTTGCCACCGTCCCGCGACATCGCAAGCGCCCCGGTCCGCGACCCCACCACCACCTCGTGCGACCGCCAGGGCGCCACCGCAACCGCCACCGCATCGGGCAGGCCGCTTTCCGCCATGGGAAACCAGACCCGTCCGCCATCGGCGCTCCGGTAGAGCCCCCGCCCCGTGGCTGCTACCACGACACTGCGGTCCCCAGCCACCGCCAGAGCGGTCACCGGACCCGGCAGATCCCAGGCATTCTTCACCGGCACCGGGTCGAAGCGCATCCCCTGGTTCGTACTGCGATACAGTCCTGCCGGTGTCCCGACCAGCACCGTACGCGCGTCCAAGGGATGAATGACCATCGCCGTCGCGTCCGGGATGTCCTCGGCGCCGACCTGCATCCACATCTCTCCTGCGAGGTCGCTCTGGAAGTATCCTTGCCCCTGCACCAGCGCCACCAGGCGAGTGGGACCGGACGGGTCGTACGCCAGTGCCCGGACGTCGGCCGCAGGGAGTCCGTGCCCACGGACCATCGCCCAGGTGCGCCCCCCGTCCTGCGTTCGCCAGATGTGATTCTTGGAGCCCAGGGCATAGAGTTGGGACGGGTTGCCTGGATCGACCAGGAGCCCTCGCACACTGTCGGCCAACTCAACCCGCGCCCGCTCGCCTCCAGCCATCAGGTGGACGAGGCCGCCGCTGCCACCAATCCAGAGATCGCCGGCATTGCCGATGGCCACGGCCTGCAGGACTTCGCGCCGTTCCCTTGCGGCAGTAGCGAAGCGTTGTCCCCCGAACCACACCAGCACGCCAACTGCTACCCCGGCTAGGGCGAGAACCCAGCTGAGCCGTCGCCGCTGTCTGCCACGCATCGCGTGCCCCTCCCTGATTTGTCAACCTAACCCTTAGTGTGACTCGGCAGCGCCATCCTATTCTGGGGAAAGCGGAAGCCGGCCGGAGCATATCTCCGGCCGGCCTCTCGTACTGAAGGCGATCCCGCTTAGAGGCACAGCAATCGGCGTATGCCGGTCGCCACGGGGTGCGGGTCGGCCGGATCCATCACCAGGTCGGCGACCTGCCTGACGGTCGCGGGCGCCCATCCCATTGCCACGCCGACGCCTGCCCACGCGATCATGGAGATGTCCGCGTCGCCGTCGCCCATAGCGATGGTCTCCGACTGCGCCACGCCGAGATCGGCACACAGCGTCGCCAGGGCAGCGCCCTTGGAGACGGCTGCATGCAGCAGGTGACACCGGGCAGACGGCGTGCCGCGCTCGTAGGTCGTAGCGATTACACCGGGGAGCTGTGGGAGCCGCGCCAGCACGCCCTCCACAGCACGCGTTCCCAGGACGACCACCTGAATGGACGACTCCCCGCCCGCCAAATGGGAGACCAGGTCCCCCGCATAGGACTCGGCAGGGTAGTTCGCACCAGGCTTGTTCAGGTAGTCCGAGGTCGGACGGGACTGAATGACCCGACCGTCCGCGAAATACAGGCGCATGACCCACTGCTCGGCATCGGCCCAGCCGGCAAGCCGGCAGGCATCAGAAAGGGCCACGGGCGTCGTCCGCAGCAGTTCTCCAGTGGGTGAGCAGATGGTCGCACCCGTCATACAGATGACGGGGAGCGTCACGCCGATCTGCGCCGCAAACTGCCCAGTGGCCCGCCAGGAGCGAGCTGTGACCAGCGTGACGGCGCACCCGCACTTCTGGGCCTCTGCGATCGCCGCCACGTTCTGCGGATGGATGGTGCCCCCGGCCTCCAGCAGAGTGTCGTCGATATCCAGGGCAATGAGTCTATACACCGGCTACAACGGCCTCCTCGTTTCCAACGGGTGCAGACTTCGGTTCCCGAGGAGCCGTCCCCTGCCTGTTATTTAATAAAGCGGTATGTTACGCCGACCAAAGATCAGGACGGGGCGATCATCGCCCCGTCCTCACATGGCTCTCCAGCCACACCGGTAACTCTTCTAAACATCAGCGATCCCCGGCGCCTTC
>DAHVXO010000312.1 GCA_027356675.1 Symbiobacteriaceae bacterium
CGCTGATCCGATCCCTTCACGTGCAACTGCGCTAAGGGACGCTAATCCCAAGGCGCTGTTTCTATCTCATGCTGCAGATGTGGCGGAATTGGCAGACGCGCACGGCTCAGGACCGTGTCGGGTAACCACCCCCGGTGGGAGTTCGAGTCTCCCCATCTGCACCAGGTTTCATTGGATGCGAGGGTAGCTCAGTTGGCTAGAGCACCCGGCTGATAACCGGGAGGTCCCGGGTTCGAATCCCGGCCCTCGCACCAGTCCCTTCATATCGCGGAGTGGAGCAGTCCGGTAGCTCGTCGGGCTCATAACCCGAAGGTCGATGGTTCAAATCCATCCTCCGCAACCAAGCCCGCGCCACACAATGGCGCACGCAAAGGCTGTCTGCTCAAACGGCAGGCAGCCAAAGCGGCCCTATCGTCTAGGGGCCTAGGACGGCGCCCTCTCACGGCGCAAACTGGGGTTCGAATCCCCATAGGGTCACCATATCATTCACATCGGTGGGTTGGCGAAGTGGTAACGCGGCGGTCTGCAAAACCGTTATCCGTGGGTTCAAATCCCACACCCACCTCCATATGAAAGAATCCCGTATGCCTTGGTAAATAAGGCGTCCGGGGTTCTTTCCGTTTGTGGGTTCAGCCCGTCCAGGTGCCCAAAATCCGGGCCTGGTAGACCTCGCCCAGGTGTAGCTTCTGCTGCGCCTGGGCTTTTCGGTATAGCCTAAAGCGCATCCAGAACGACCACCGGTAGCGCCACGCGCCAGGCGCCCTTTGTACTGTACAACGTTAAACGGAAATATCTAATACACAAAGTTGCCATGAAAGAAGGAAGCGTGGTTCGACCATCGAATGGTTCCGGAAATCAAAACAGTGTTCCGCAAATTGGAACAACGGAGGGGATCGGGAACTTGCTACCGGATAGTGCCAACCGCCTGCAGACTGTGGACCGGGCGCTGCAACTACTCGGCCGGTTCACCCCAGAACGACCCGTCTGGGGAACTTCGGAACTGGCCCGAGAGCTCGGAATCGCCAAGAGCATGGTCGCCCGGCTACTGGAGGCGCTAGAAGCCCACGGCTTCGTGGAGCAGGACCGGGAGACCCGCCGCTACGCCTTGGGCCTCAGCCTGATCCGGCTGGGGCTGGTCGCCCAGAGGACGGCTGGGGACCTGCACAGTGTCGCCGTCCCGATTCTGGAGTCCCTGACTCGGGAGACGGGGGAGACCTCGATGCTGTGCGTACCCAGAGAGATTCACAGTGTCTGCATCGAGCAGATTCCCGCCCCTCACCAGGGCCTGCGCCTATCCATCGAACGAGGCACCATCAGCCCTCTCCATGCGGGGGCGTCCAATAAAGCGCTGCTGGCCTTCCTGCCCGCGGAGCGGATCGAGCAGGTGATCGCAGCGGGACTGACCGCCTTCACCCCGGAGACCACTACGGACCCCGACCGGCTGCGGGGGCAGCTGGCCGAGATCCGTCGGCTGGGGTGGTACGCCTCCGCGGGCGAGCTTACGCCGGACGTAGGGGCTGTGGCGGCGCCGGTCTTCGACCCGCGCGGGCGGGTCGTCGGCGCTCTCAGTCTCGGCGGCGCTGCAACCCGATACACTCCGGCGTACGTGGCTGCACTGGCGGAAAAGGTCCGGACGGCGGCAGCAGGGCTGACCCGCAGGTTAGCTGGTGGGTAGCAAAATCGAAGGGGAGTTGACACAGCGAATGAGGCGTTTTCTAGCTGCCATCGTGGCCCTGTCCCTGCTCCTGACCGCATGTTCGTCGTCCCGGCAAAAGGCCGAGTCTCAGCCGACCAACGCCGGTGGGCAGGCGGCGACCAAGAAAGCACCCAGCGTTCTGGTCATCGGATCGGGACAGGACGTCTCCAACCTGGACCCCCACACGGGCTACGACTACGCGATCCGGGCGATCCAGCGGAACACCTACGATGCCCTCTTCAAGTATGAGGGACCGCAGGCCAAGATCATCCCTTGGCTGGCAGAGTCCTTCGAAGCATCGTCCGACGCCAAGACCTACACGATCAAGCTCAACAAGAAGGCCAAGTTCCAGAACGGCGACCCGGTGGACGCCGAATCCGTCAAGTTCTCCTTTAACCGCATGATCACCCTGAAGAAGGGTATCTCCTGGATGTTCACCGGTGTGATGGACGTGAACTCGGTGCAGGTGGTCGACCCGCAAACGGTCAAGATCACCCTGACCAAGCCCTACTCCCCGTTTATCTCCACCCTTCCCTGGCTCTGGATTGCCAACCCCAAGGAAGTCAAGGCCCACGAGGTGGGCGGCGACGCCGGTGAAGGTTGGCTGAAGGAGCACTCGGCCGGCTCCGGCCCGTTCAAGATCAAGCGCTGGGAACCCGGCACCCTGTATGAGGTGGAGGCCGACCCGAACTACTGGCGTGGCTGGGGCAAAGAGCACCTTGACAGCGTGATTTGGAAGATAATCCGCGAGTCGCAGAGCCAGAAGCTGGCCTTGCAGAAGGGTGAGATCCAGTTCGCCCTCAACCTCTCCCCCGAAGACTTCGACCAGATCAAGAGCGACAAGTCGATCGCGACGGTGGAGGAGCCTGGCTTCCGCGGCTTCTATGTCAAGATGAATACCACCAATGGCCCTACCGCCGACGTCCATGTCCGCCGTGCCATCTCTTACGCCATGGACTACGAGGCGATGATCAAGGCGACCAACGGCCATGCGAAGCTACTCCAGGGTGCGATCCCGGTGGGTTTGGAGTTCCAGGACCCCAAGCTTGAGGTCTACCGCAAAAACCTCGATAAGGCCAAGGCGGAACTGGCCCAGTCCAAGTACCCCAAGGGCGGCTTTGACCTGGAGTACGTTTACGTCACCGGGCTCGAAGTCGAGCGCCAGCACGGCCTGATCCTGCTTGATGCCCTGAAGGCGCTCAACATCAACCTCAAGATCACGCCCATGGTCTGGCCCGACCTCGTCGCCAAGGCCAAGACCGGCGAGACCCAGCCTAACATGTATGCCGTCTACCAGACCGCCAACTACAACGACCCGGACAATGCGGTCTTCCCGGCCTATCACTCCTCGCAGAAGGGCACGTGGTCGGCGGGCTCGTACAGCAGCGCCGAGGTTGACAAGCTGATTGACAAGGCGCGCGGCACCATCGACAAGAACGAGCGGCAGGCTGCTTACTCCGCCCTGCAGAAGAAGCTGGTGGAGGACGCCCCGGATCTTTACGGCACCCAGGAAACCGTGATCTTTGCCTTCCGGCCTGAACTGGGCGGCTACGTCTTCACTCCGCTGGCCTCCAACGCCTTCGACTTCTATCCGCTGTTCCTGAAGAGCAAGTAAGACGGCAGATGGCGAGGCGGCGGCGCAAGTCCGCCGCTTCAGCCTCACCATGACGCGGAGGAGGGCGGCGCTCAGGTGCGGTTGATCAGCTATATTGCATACCGCTTAGTGTTGGTGGTGCCGCTGCTAATCGGACTCACCATCCTGACTTTTGCCGTGTCGCACCTGGTACCTGGCGACCCTGCCATGCTTGCTGCTGGTCCGCAAGCGACCAAGGCCGATATCGCGATGATCCGCAAGGAGTACGGCATGGACCGACCCCTTTATGTCCAGTACGGCAGCTATCTGGCCAAGCTGGCCAAGGGCGACTGGGGGCAGTCCCTGCTCTCGCGCCGCCCGGTTGTGGCGGACCTCAAGGTCTACGTGCCCGCCACGCTGGAGTTGACCTTCTGGGGCATGGCCATCGCCATTCTCCTGGGTATTCCGCTGGGTCTGGCGTCGGCCGTCTGGCGGGATCGTTGGGTCGACCACTTCGCTCGGTTCATTTCTCTGGCGGGGGTCAGCTTTCCCCGCTTCTTCCTGGCGCTGCTGCTGCAGCTCACCTTCGCGATGGCGCTGGGTTGGCTCCCGCTGGGCGGGCGCTTCCCGGCCCTCGAAGTGCCGCCTCCGCATGTGACGGGGCTCTTGACGGTCGACGCGATCCTCGACTTTGACTGGGTCGGCCTCTGGTGGGCCCTCAAGCACCTGATGCTGCCGGCCTTCGCCCTGGCGGTGGGCCCCCTGGCCTCCCTCTCCCGCATGACGCGGGCGGGTGTGCTGGAAGTGCTGAATCAGGACTACGTGCTGCAGGAGCGGGCCAGCGGCATTCCCAAGGCCAAGATCCTCTTCAAGTATG
>DAHVXO010000319.1 GCA_027356675.1 Symbiobacteriaceae bacterium
GGGCGGTGATTGCAGTTCCATACCCAAGTCGCATGGAAAACCCAACCAGCAATCATGGGCCAAACCCGCATCTGATTATTGCGATCAACGTCCAAAGGCCATTACACTCTCCCTCGGGTATATATTTAGGCTGGAGTGAAAAAGGTGGCACGTCGAGCTATGCGCAAGCGTTGGTGGCTCCGTCTGATCGGACTCGCAATCCTGGCCCTGACCGTGGCGGTACATCCCGCCCGGGCTGAGTCTGAACCTCCGCTGAGCGCAAAGCTGGCGGCTAACCCCGGTGCCCCGACATATACCGAGTTCCTGGCAGCCGTACGCCAGGATCAGGTCGCCGCGGTGACCCTGACCGGCCGGTCCATCCAGGGGCAGTACACGGACAGCAGCGAGTTCCTCCTGCTGGGGCCTGAGAATGACCCCACGCTGCCCGCCCTCCTGGACCAGCACGGCGTCCAGACCAGCTACTCTGTCGCCAAGGCATCTCTGTTCTTGACCCTCTTCCCGACGGCCCTGATCCTCCTGATGGTCGTCGGTATCCTGATTGGCCGTCGCAAGCAGGCCACCGGGCCTGCCGCTCCCGGCGCTGCCCGCACCGGAACCAACCCCGGCGGGGCCGGTGCCCGCGTCCTCAAGCCCGGCGACATCAAGGTATCCTTCGCCAACGTTGCCGGCCAGGACGAGGTCAAGGCCGACCTCGAGGAACTGGTCGACTTCATGAAGAACCCCGACAAGTATACGGCGATGGGCGCCCGCATCCCCAAGGGCGTTCTGCTTTATGGCCCGCCTGGAACGGGTAAGACGCTGCTGGCCCGTGCCGTGGCCGGCGAGGCCGGTAGCTCCTTCATTCACTTCAGCGCCTCTCAGTTCGTGGAGATGTTCGTGGGTGTCGGTGCCTCCCGGGTGCGCGACCTCTTCGCCACCGCTCGTAAGAGCGCCCCCTGCATCATCTTCGTCGATGAGCTCGATGCGGTGGGCCGCCATCGCAGCAGCAGCGTCGGCGGCAACGATGAGCGGGAACAGACCCTCAACCAGCTCCTCGTAGAGATGGACGGCTTTGAGAACGCCGACGGCATCGTGGTCATGGCTGCGACCAACCGGGTGGACATCCTCGACAAGGCGTTGCTCCGGCCCGGCCGCTTCGACCGGCAAATTCCGGTGGATGTGCCCGACCTGACCGGGCGCCGGGAGATCCTCAAGGTCCACGCCAAGGGTAAGCTGATCGCCCAGGGCGTGAGCCTGGAGGGTGTGGCGCGCCGGACCCCGGGCCTCACGGGCGCCGACCTGGCCAACGTGCTCAACGAAGCTGCCTTGCTGGCCGTACGCACCCGGCAGGATTCGATTACCATGAATGAGATCAACGAGGCCATCGATCGGGTGGTCGCGGGCGGCCCCGCCAAGCAGGGCCGGCTCATCACCCCGGGCGAGAAGCGCCGCATCGCCGTACACGAGGCCGGACACGCCCTGGCGGCCCGGTTGCAGCCGAACCCGGACCCGGTGCACCGAGTGACCATCATCCCGCGCGGCCGGGCCGGCGGCTACACCATGACGACCCCGGAGCACGAGCAGATGCTCTACACCCCCTCCGACCTGATGAACCGGCTGGTGATGCTGCTGGCGGGCCGTGCCGCCGAAACCCTCATGATGGGTGAAGCCAGCACCGGCGCCCAGAATGACCTGGAACGGGCCTACGCCATGGCCCGGGAGATGGTCGCCCGGTTTGGCATGAGTCGGGCCATCGGTCCGGTGGGCCTGCCGTCTGAGTCCCATGGTCTCGACAAGGGTTACTCGGAGGAGCTGGCGGCCATGGTGGACCGGGAAGTGCGGTCCATCCTCACCGATGCAGCGCGGCGGGCACAAGACCTGCTGGAGACGCACCGCGATCAACTGCAGCGGGTCTCAGACGCCCTGGTCGAGCAGGAGACCCTGGATGCCACTGGTTTGGACCGGCTGCTGGGACTGGAAGCGGAAGCGGTCTAAAGTGGCTCAGAATCACAGAAGCCCGGGCAGTGCCCGGGCTTCTGTGCGCTATTTTTTCTCGATCGAAAACGCGTAGACGTGGAATGTGAGCTTGGGCCGAGCCGGGTCGTTGGTCTTGATCCAGACCTCAAAGTGATGCTTGCCGCCCATCCCGGGATGCATGGCGTACGGGAAGCGAAAGCTGGTGCCGGCGCCGGGTTTGACGACCGTGGAACCCACGGTCACGGAGGGCGGTCAGCAGCCCTCCAGGAGCTTGACCTGGACGTCGCTCAGCTTCAAGTCGCCCGTGCCCTCATTCTTGATCGCGAACTCCTTGTAGCGGGTGCCCGCCATGTCGGTTACCACGGGCACATCACCAAAGTCAAACCAGGTCTCCGGTGTGACGGCCTTGGGCGGCGCCCCGCCGCACCCCGCCACCAGCACAAGTGTCAGGGTGATGAGGACCAGGACGGCCAGCCCCGTAAGCCGGCGTTTCATGCAGCTCTCCCCCCGTCTCGCGGTGTACAGTTACACCCTACCGAGAACCTGTGGAGAAAGTTTGTGCTTTCACGCGGCCGCTTCAAAGCCCCAGCGCAGCCGAATCGCCCGTTACCACCGGGCAAAGATCGCCCAGTCGACCAGCAGCCCCAGGCTCAAGATCACCAGAATCACGGCGACCACCTGCGCCGCGTCCGCCAGCTCCCGGCCCATATTGAGCAGGTGCCCCAACCCGAGGTTCATAAACAGCAATTCCGCCGCCATCAGCGAGCGCCAGGCGAAGGACCAGCCGACCCGCAGTCCCGTCAGCAGCGAGGGCAGGGCGGCCGGGAATATGACCCGGCTGTATAGCCGCGAGCCCCTGGCGCCCATAGTCGCCGCCGCCCGCAGGTATCCGGGCGGCAGGTTGCGGATGGCGCCTTCCGTGGCGGCGGCGATGGCAAAGAGCGTCCCGGCACTGGTCACGAACAGAATGGCGCCCTCGCTGAGACCAAACCAGAGGATCGCCAGCGGAAACCAGCAGATGGAGGGTAGGGCCTGCAGCCCTTGCACCAGCGGGCTGATGGCCTCAGAGAGGCGCTCCCAGCGAGCGACGAGCAGACCCAGGGCCATACCGCCGCAGGCCGCCAGTCCATAACCCAGGAGGATTCGCTGCAGGGTCCGCAGGACGGCGGCGCCCAGTTCACCATCCGCCCCCAGGCGAACCAGGGCAGCGCCCACCGCCCAAGGGGATGGCATGAGATACGGCGGCCACCGCCCCGAGGCGGTGACGCCCACCCAGACCAGGAGCACCAGCCCCACACCGGTGAGGCGCGCCCGCCCTTTAGCCATCGCTAAGTTCCTCCTCCACGGCGGCCTGCACATCACTCTTCAGATCCCGGACCAGGAACGTGCGGATTTCCAGCAGGCGGGGGTCATCGGTGAGTCGAGGCCGGGGCTCGTGGATGTGTACCTCCCGCTTGACCATGCCCGGGCGGAAGGAGAGCACGGCGATCCGGTCGCCTAATCGGATCGCCTCCGCCACGTTGTGCGTGACGAAGATGACGGTCTTGCCGGTCTCCAGCCAGATCCGCTGCAATTCTTCCTGCATCACGTTGCGGGTCTGGGCATCGAGGGCGGCGAAGGGTTCATCCATGAGCAACACCTTGGGTCGCATGGCAATGGCACGGGCGATGGCCACCCGCTGGCGCATGCCGCCGGAGAGTTCATGGATGCAACTGTCGGCAAACCGCCCAAGCCGCACCAGATCTAGCGCCGCTTCGGCCCGGTGACGGCGCTCCGGGGCCGGCACAGCGAGCATCGAGAGGCCAAACTCCACATTGCCGCGGGCGGTGAGCCACGGGAAGAGCGCACCGTCCTGGAAGACCACCACACGGTCCGGACCGGGGCCGGTGACCGGGACTCCATCGAGCAACACTTCACCGGCATCAGGCTGTTCGAGACCGGCGATGATGTTAAAGAGGGTCGACTTGCCGCATCCGGAGGGACCCAACAGGCAGAGGAACTCACTGCGCCTCACCCGGAGGTTGACGCCGTCCAGGACGTGCAGCTTCCCCCGCTGGGTGCGGTAGTGCTTGGAGATGCCCTTCAGCCAAAGTTGATCATCCAGAACCGGGGCGGGCAGCGGCCTCACCGGCTCACCTCCTTCAAGCGCTCGGGGGCGAAGAGTCCGCTGAGATCGGGCTCGCGGCCCCCCAGCAGACCCAGGGCATAGGCGCGGCGGGCCTGCTCCCGCACCGAGTCCGCCATCGGGTCGACCACGAAGTCCACCCGGGACAGGGCAGCAGACAGGACCGGGTCGGGCAGGGCGCGCCCTTGCAGCTTCTGAAGTGCGACCTTCAGGCGGGTCTGCGCCTCGGTCGGGTGCTCCGCCAGCCAACGGGTCAGCGCCACATGCGCACCGAGGAAGCTACGGACAATGTCCCCATGCGCCGCCAGGTAGGGTGCGGCCACGACGACCACAGTGGTGGCGAACCGGCGGTCGGGCCACAGTTCCCGCTCATCGATGGCGATGCGCGCACCCCCCTCCCGAATCAGTCGGGCGCCCCAGGGCTCAGGGACCCAGGCGCCGTCCAACTGGCCTTGCTTCATTAGATTCAGGATGTCGGCGTTGGCCATGGGGGTCAGGCGGACCGGGCCGCCTTTTTCGGTGGTCTTGAGCCCCTGCGTCGCCAGCAGGTGGCGCAGGGCCACATCCTGGGTATTGCCCAGGCCTGGTGAGGCCAGACGGGCGCCGGCCAGGTCCGCCGGGTCCACCCCGGGCCGGACGACGAAGACCGCCCCGCCCGAAGCCGCCCCCGCCACAATGCGCAGGGCCTTTCCGTCGGAGCGGATGTACCCGTTGACTGCCGGCGAGGGACCGACGTAGAGGATATCGACCTCCCCCGCCAGCAGGGCGGTGATGGCGGCAGGCCCGGCAGCGAAGACGCGCGGGGTGACCCTGGTGCCGGTGGCCCGGGCAAAGCTGCCGTCGGCCACCCCCAGTACGGCCTGGGCGTGTGTCAGGTTCGCGAAGTAGCCCAGTCGCAGCGCTGGGGGTGCTGCGGTGCGACACCCCCCGATCAGCGCTGCAGCCAGAAGTCCGGTCAGAATCAGCAGGACCGTGAGACGTTGCTTCAACCATCCGTCCTCCTGCCCGCAGGCAACAGAATCACCCCCGGTCGGCCCGGCAGAGTGGCGGCCAGGGGTTCTGCTGTAAGCTATGGGCCGGGGTGACAGAAGGTGCCTGCTGAACAAAATCGCCTGACGGCGACTTAGCCCTATCAAGGGTTAGGTCGCCTGTGCGTTGGGCTTGATCATTTTCATGGGTCTGCCACACCGGGGACACGCAACCTCAGGGGCTTCCCCCGGCTTGAGGTCGTCCCTGTCCATCGCAAACTCTTCCACGACGAAGTCCGGAACCTTATCCACGAACTTGCAGCGGGTGCAGCGGTATTCATGCCACACATCCGGTTTGTTGTCTTGAAACGGGATTTCGTCGTCGTCCCAGTTGTCCTTTGACATTTCGCTTGAACCGCCTTCCCATGGGGGTTTCGTCCTCATGGAAGATATGATACAGGAACCCCTTTTCCGGGTGCCAGACCTCCCACAGGATCATCTCTGCCCCGCAGTCCGGACACTTCAACGGGTTTTCCCCAAAGCTCTCCGTTGCCCGTTCCTGCCAGGTCTTCCGGTTCGGTTGGTCCGTGGCAAACAGGGTCAACTGGCGTTTGGGCAACAAGTTGCCCAACGCCTTCGACAGCGCTCCCTTGTTGCGCCGGTATAAGCCGTAGCGGTGCACCATGCGGCTGTGCTTTTTCGGAATGTGCATCACCAACCGGCCGATAAACGCCGCCGCCGACAGTTTCTCGTCTACACGCCGCTCGGTCCGGTGGTCTTGGTACCAAAACGCTACATCCTGCCCGTCGTAACTGGTGATCCGATACTCCGCAATCACAGGCCGAGCCAGGTAGCGCCCGATGTACTTGGCGGCTCCCCGCGCATCTTTCATCCGTGTCTCGGCGTGTACGTAGAACCCGTCTTGGTAGCGGTGATACAGGCGGTTGATCAGGTTCCGCATTTGCGTATCCTGCCCAAACCGCTCCTTGAACACGTCCAGCAGCAGTTTCTGCCACGCTTTCCGCAGGTACGCATACGGAATGTAATTCACAGGCTTCCAGCGCCCGCTCGGCGTCAGTACCCCCTCGGTCACCAGGGCATGAATGTGCGGATTGAACTTCATGTCCCGCCCAAACGTGTGCACGACGGCAATGACGCCGACTTCATCGCCTTTCTGCTTGGCGCTTGGCTGCCGCTTCCCGTTCTTTCCCCGTTCGCCCCGATACCACCCCTGGATGACCTGCGCCACCCGGTCGCACATGGCATCCAGCAGTTCGCGATGCCAATACACTTTGCCCCGCAACTCCTCCGGAATCGTGAACACGGTATGCCGGTGGCTGACATTCACGATCGTCTCGACCTGCTTCTCCACCCACTCATCCACGTATCGCTTCCCGCATCGGGGGCAAAATCGGCTCTTACAGGTAAAACCGATAATCCGCTCTGGGTGCCCCTCGCACGACACACAGCGGTATTTCGTGTAGCCGTTCTTCGGGTCGCCACAGCCGCGCATCTTCCGAACCGCTTCCGCCACGCTTTCCTGCATGTCCGCCGGAATTCGGTCTCGATGTTCCTGCCAAAAACCGTCGAAGTGATCTTGGAAGATCTGTCGGAGATGAATCCTTACCTTCTGCTCCATGCTACCGAATTTCGCGACCAGACCCCCCAAGTCCTGGCAAAGAGTATAATTTCCTATACGATAAAAAACGCCCGTCCCCAGCATGGGACGAGCGTTTGGCTCGCGGTTCCACCCACGTTGATGCCTACCGGTTGGTCCTCTACACGGCGGGCACCCACTCTACAGGGCCTCGATCAGGAAGGCCCTCTCCCTCTGGTAACGGCGGGAGGTTCCGACGTGGCCTAGCGACCCGGGTGGGGGCCATTCAGTCACGCAGCTCCGGGGTGTGCTTTCCCGTGGTCACCCTGCCCGCCTTGCACCGAACGGCGGACTCTCTGAGAGGGCGTTCCGACGGATACTCGTCCCCTTCACAGCCTTTACCTTTAAATTGTACAGGAGTGACCCCGGCGTGTCAACCCTAAACCAGCAGCTTCACGCCTCCCGGGACCGCCTCCAGTTGCAGCGGCAGAGTCCCGGTGACTTCACCGTCCAACTGGACCGGCACGTGGACCCGGCCCTCCGCCGTAATGCGCACCCGACGAACCTTCTTATAGATGACCCCGGGCATCTGCCGATGCGACCCGAAGATCGAGGCGGTCGCGTACTTGAGGTAGTCCAAGCGCGACCCAGAGCTGAACACGCAGATGTCCAGGTCCGGGTCGTCCAGGCTGGCCAGGGGCGTCAGCTGAAAGCCGCCCCCGTAGGAGCGCCCGTTCCCCGCTACCACAAACCGGCCGTTGACCTCGTCGCCGTTCATCTGCACCGTGAAGGGCTGCAGGTTCCAGTTCCAGATGAACTTGAGCGCCGAGACAGCGAAAGCGCCCTTGCCCAGCCGCCGCTTGAGGACCGGGTCGACGGTGCCGACCACCGCCGCATCGAGCCCGACCCCGGCCATCAGCAGAAAGTAGCGATCATTGGCCTTGCCCACCGTGACCGTCCGCACGTTGCCCGCCAGGATGCGGTCGACCACGTCGCCGACCCGAAACGGGAAATCCAGCTCGGCCGCCAGCACGTTGGCAGTGCCACCGGGCCAGAAGCCCAGGACCGCGTCCGTGCCGACCAGGGTCTGCAACACCTCGTTGACCGTCCCATCGCCCCCGTGAGCGATGACCAGGTCGCAGCCCTGTGCCACCGCTTCGCGGGCCAGCTCCGTCGCATGGTTGGGGTGCAGGGTCGGCAGGACCGTCACGGTTCGACCCGCTTCGCGCAGGAGTGACGCAAAACGATTGACCGATGCCAGCCGCTCCCGGGGGCGTCCCGAGCTGGGATTGTAAATGACTGCGATGTGGGCGAAGGACACGGTCAAGGCCACCTCCTGCAGGTGGGTCAAGTCTGGTGCATCATATCCGGGTGGCCATCGAATTATGGCGATTTTCAAAAAGCAGGCCCAGTGCATCGACGTTACGGCGGGCAATCTCGGCCGCACGCGCGCTATAGGCCTTGGGCTCGCTGGGATGATCTGGGGCTTTCAGAAGCCAGCCGCGGTACCCACCCAGGGGCTTATACCACTTGGAGGTGGCACCGGCACCGATGCCCACGACGGTCTGGCGTTCCTCCATCATCTGGATGTTATAGATGGACTCCTTGCCCGGTGAGGCATAGCCCACGTTCTCCAGGCTACCCACCATGAACTTTTGCCGGTACAGATAGTATGGCCGCTGGCCCAGTCTTGCCGCCGTCCGCCCGGCTTCCGCCACCAGCGCCTCGGCCTCGGATGGCGTCAGGGCCCGCAGCGCCTCCGCCGCCGCCCCCTCCACCCCGTGCAGCCGAGATCCCCGCTTGATCGCCAGGGTGTGGACGGTCAGGTTGTCGGGCGCCAGCCGCTCCATGTCCCGCAGGGTGTAGTCCACCTCGTCCGGACCCTCGCCGGGTAGCCCGACAATGACGTCACAGTTGACGATGAACGGGTGCGGATGGCTCCGGACCAGTTCGTAGGCCCGGTAGAACTTCTCCACGGTATGGATGCGGCCCAGGTGCATGAGCGTGGCCTGAACCGTGGTCTGGGGGTTCACAGCGACCCTGGTGACCCCCGCTGCCGCCATGGCGTCCAGCTTGGCTCGGGTGAAGGTCTCAGGCCGACCGCCCTCGACGGTGTACTCCTGCGGGGTCTGGCCTTTCAGGACTGTATCACCCGCCTTCTGGAGCATCCACGCAAAGTCCTCGTCGTTCGGGCTGGTAGGCGTCCCGCCGCCGAAGTAGATCGACTGCACCCTGAGCCCCAGGTCGGCCGTGGCCTGCCCCACGATCTCCATCTCCTGGCCCATGGCCTCCAGATAGGTCGGGACCGTCTCCTTGTGCTCCAGGATCGGATAGATACTGAAGGAGCAGAACGAGCAGATCGTTGGGCAGAACGGAATGCCCACGTAGATCGAGACCGCTCGCGGGTCCTGGTTGAGGAATGGCCGCTGGAGTCGGGCCACTGCGGTTACCAGGGCCGCCTTCTCGGGCGAGACCCGGTATTGGGCGACCAGTCGGGCAGCCGGGTCGGGTTCGTCCCCGTCCAGCATCTGATGGACCAACTTGGTGGGCCGCACCCCCGTCAGGTGGCCCCACCCGGGGTGAAAGCCGGTCAAATCGCTCAGGACATCCACCAGCAATCCCTTCGCCAGCCCCCGCAGGCGGTGCTCGAAGGTCCGGGGGCTCTCCAGGGGGTCGGGCAGCAGAGAGTCGCTGGCCTCCCGCTCGCCGTTCGGGCCCACGGCCTTCGCCGTGACCCGCCAGAGGCCATCGGCCGGCACGGCGGTCAAATCCACCACCCAGGCCGTCACGGCCGCGACCGGCGCCGCGTCCTCGGCCGGTGTGACCACGGCGATCTCAGCCCCGGGGAAGAACACGTGCCCCAACTGCCGGAGATCGTTTGCAAACAGGGGGCTGTTGCCCCGCAGGACCACTTCCGACAAGGCGAACCCCTCCTCTTTCGCCTAGCTCAGGCGCTCCAGGATATCGCAGAGCATGGCCAGATCCTGCTCGGGCAGTTTATAGACCAGCTGTCCCAGGGCGGCCCGGCGCCGGGCTTCGGCGGCCGTAACCGCCGCCTCACCCTCCGGGGTCACCTTCACCCAGACCACCCGGCGATCATGCTGATCCCGGTCCCGTGTGGCCAGCTTGGCCTTGACCAACCGGTCCACCAGGCCGGTGGCCGCGCTTAGCGTCACACCCAACTGACTCGCCACTTCGGAGACCGGACACGGGCCACCGCTGACCAGGGCGCGCAACACGATGCGCTGGCTGCCGGAGAGAATCGGTCCGGGTGCCGTCTCCATGTGCGAGCTCGTGGCGGAAGCCATGTACCGGATGAATCGGTTGAACGCCTCTTCCAAACGGGGCACGTACTTCCGCAGATGATCCGTTTCCATCAGGATTCCCCCGGATGCCGGATTAGAGTGCCAACCATATCGAGCAACCCGGCCAAACCGCCTCAGAAAAACGGGTTGTATTCCCGCTCGTCTCCGATGGTCGTGGTGGGGCCGTGACCAGCGTAGACCACGGTATCCAACGGCAGAACCAGAAGCTTCTCCTTGATCGACCGGATGATGGACTCGTAGTCCCCTCCCGCCAGGTCCGTGCGGCCAATGCTACCCGCAAAGAGCGTGTCGCCGGCGAAGAGGTATCCGGGCGTGTAGAAACAGACCCCGCCAGGCGTGTGCCCCGGGGTGTGAATGACGCGAAAGTCCAGGTTGCCCAGTTTGAACGTCTCACCATCGACCAGCAGCCGGTCAGGCGGCGGCGCCACCACGGGCATCCCGAAGGACATGCTGCCGTTGAGCGCCGGG
Source organism: Symbiobacteriaceae bacterium (assembly GCA_027356675.1). The sequence continues at coordinate 10,441 of DAHVXO010000319.1, forward strand.
TCCGACAACATCGGCGCATCGGCGCCATGAACCCAGACGGGTGCCCCACTGAACCCCTTGACCCACTCCACTCCACCGATGTGGTCCAGGTGACCGTGCGTCAGGAGGATCAGCGACGGCTTGAGCCCCTCAGTGGTCAGCGTCCGCTTGATCCAGGGGTCAGGTGTCCCCGGGTCCACCACGGCGCAGGCGCCCGTTTCGGGGCAAGCAATGATATAGCAGTTCGAGGCAAACTCCCCGACCCCGCGAAACCAGACTCGCAACCGATTCCCCTCCTCAACGGCTCCGGTGAGCCGCTCTGCCTTTCTACAGTATAAACCGTGCGAAAGTCATATCAAAGCAAAAACGCCACATGGGACGCCTGCGCCATACTGAAGGCGGTAGTTGGGCACTCCCCGTGACGGGCCTAGAACGTCTTCTCCGAGTCCAACAAGATGGTCACCGGACCATCGTTGACCAGCGATACTTCCATGTGCGTCTGGAAGCGCCCGGTCTCCACCGGCACCCCAGCCGCTCGCAGCCGGGCCACGAAGTGCCCGTAGAGCGGCTCGGCCTGCTCGGGCCGCCCTGCCCGGTCAAACCCGGGCCGCCGCCCCCGCCGGGCATCCCCGTAGAGCGTGAATTGACTGACCGCCAGGACGGCCCCCCCCACCTCCACGATGGACCGGTTCATCATGCCCTCGTCATCGGCAAATACGCGCAGGCCGGCCACCTTATCTGCTAGATAGTCGGCCGCGGCCTCATCATCCCCACGCCCTACGCCCAGCAGGACCATGAAGCCCTGGGCAATACGCCCCACGACCTCACCCGCCACCACGACCTGTGCGCTGCTCACCCGCTGCACCACGGCCCGCATCGCCCGACCTCCCGCTGAGTTACCGTCCCTTGGATGCGTGCGGCTTGCGCAGCCCCTGGCTGAGCCCGACCGCCGGACCGATGCCCATCGCATCAATCAGGGTCCGGGGGAGGCCCGTCAGGAGCCGCAGCCCAAACCATAGACCGAGTGCTATGACCACACCGGCAGCGATCGCCGCAGTGCGGCCCAACTCGATGCCAGTCTTGACGCGAAACCAACTGCCCAGCCTGATGGAGAGCCAGCCCAACAGAATCGCTGCGGCCACGCCATAGACCCAATCCACGCCGTCAAACCCCCTCTGTGCCTGTCCCTTAGGGATACACTTGTCGGCTGCAGAGTTCCTGCATGCACGCACGGCTCATAGCGACTAAGGTGCGCAACCGAAAGGTTTTTGTAATTCGACTAGACTGATACGCGAATGGCTCGTGCCAAACGTAACACGGATGCAACCCGGGCATGCGCCGCGATTACTGACTCGGCCTGATACTGCCAAATCACTCTGTACTGTAAGATAAAACTGTAATCAGGGAGCGGCCACCGTAGGGAACGGAACCGCAAACCCAAGGATCCTGGGGACATCAAACAGATCGAAGAGCAACGGTAACATGTCAAGCACCTCAGGTGACATAACTCGATGAATTTATCAAGGTTTAGACTGCTGCAAG
>DAHVXO010000328.1 GCA_027356675.1 Symbiobacteriaceae bacterium
GCCATCGGCGGTCACGCCGAACTTCGCGTGATCCGATCCACCACTGAACCTTCGTATGGCGTAGGGAGTGAGGGGCAATGGCGAGTTACCTCGCGGGCGGGCTCATGGTCATTTTGCTCGTCGCGGCCGCGGTCTTGGGGCTGGAGGCCTATGAGATCTATGACACAGCCCGGATGGTGGAGGCGGCGCTGCTGGATGGGCAGGCACGACTGGCGGCTGATGGTGGGGTCTCGCCTGCGGTCGAGCGGCAGGTGCGGGCGCGGGTCACCACCGATGGCGGCGACCCGCGCCGTGTCCAGGTCAGCGGGTCCCGGGCCGGTCAGGCCTACGGGACGGAGGTGGCACTGCACGTGGCCTACGACCATCCCTATGCCCTGACCACGCTGGTGCCCGGCGGGTCGGGCTGGCGCCAGGGCGTCTTCCGGGTAGAGCGCTCGGCCACCACCCTGTCGGGGTGGCGGCCGTGAGAGGGGTGCAGGGCGGTATCGCCGTCACGCTGCTGGGTGGGGCCCTGCTGATCTTGCTGCTCGTGGGCGCACTCGGTCTGGCCGAGTCGGCGCGGGCGACCATGGTCAAGACCCGGGCGACCCGGGCGCTGGCGGCGGCCGTGCACGCCGCGGCACTGGAGGCACCGGTCGGAACCACCGCCGCTGAGCGGGTCTTTCACCGCATCCTGGCTGCGAACTTGGCGGGCTACGAGTACGCCGCCGAGATCACCATCCCGGCCCACGAGGGCACGGTCTCCGGCACGCTCATCCTCCCCTACCGGTTGGAGTATCTCGGGCGGTGGCTGCCGGCGGTGCACCTGCGTGTCTCACTGCGCGAGCTCCGTGACCAGGGCTGGCGAGGGGACACTCCTCCCCTTGGCAGATAGGGCAGGAGACGGGACCGTTCGGCTCGAACCCTTTGGACGTATATCAAGGGAGGCCAGCCGTCTTGTCTGCCAACGCACGCGGTTCCATCTTTGTCATGTTCGCCGCCACGCTCTGGGGCCTGGCCGGGACCACTGCCAAGTACCTCTTCACCGAGCGCTCCATCGCACCGTTCCTGCTGGTGCAGGTCCGCATGGGCCTCAGCTTCGTCCTCCTCGCCGGCATACTGGCAATCTTCGCTCCCCACCTCCTGCGCCTGCGGCGGGAGGAGATCGCCCTCACGGCCGTCTGGGGCATCGCGGGGATGGCCATGGTCAATTTGGCGTACCTGATGACCATTTCGCAGACGAATGTAGCCACGGCCATCTTCCTGCAGTACCTGGCGCCGGTGCTGACCGCCGTGTGGGCATGGTTGGTGGAGAAGCAGCGGATGGGGCGGGCGGTGGCAATTGCGCTGGCGGTCGCCGTGACGGGGTCGGTGCTGCTGATCTTCGGCGGTACATCCCGCCTGCTCATCAGTCCGCTCGGGCTGGGGACAGGACTGGCATCGGCCGTCTTCTTCGCCTTCTATACGATCTTCGGGGGTAAAGGGGTCGGACGGGTCTCGCCGTGGACCCTGTTGTGCTACGGTCTGGGGTTCGGGACGCTCTTGTGGGTCGTGACCGATGCCGTGCTGGCGTTGGCGGGGTACCCGCTCCAGGTCGGTGGGGTCTTCCGGGACCCGGTGATGTGGGGCTTCTTCATCTACATTGCTGCGTTGGCGACAATCGTGCCGTTTGGGCTTTACTTGACGGGGCTTACGCACGTCTCGCCCACCCGGGCCACGATCACGGGCATGTTGGAGCCCGTGGTGGCCGGGGTGGCCTCCTACCTCCTCCTCGGTGAGGCGCTGCAGGGGGTTCAGGTGATGGGCGGTGGGCTCATCGTAGGGGCCGTGGTGCTCCTCCAGTACGGCCGGTCGAAATGAAGCGAAGCGTCACTGATGGTCCGGTGGGGATCACACAACTTCCGTTTCGGCAGCGGATGGGGAATAATGGGGGGCAGGGGGTTGCGATATGGACATGACGATTCTCCTGTGGTTCAACGGCCTGGCCGGGAAAAGCCACGGCATCGATACAGCGGTGGTGCTGTTCACGGACTACGCACCGGTAATCTTTGGTGTGCTCTTTGTGCTCTATTTTGTGAGACGGCACGGGGATGTAAGGCGCATAAGGCGTACTGTGGTCCTTTCCGGAGTGGCCGGAGTGTTGGCCTTGGGGGTGAGTGTGGCCATCGCGACGGTCTTCTACCGGGCCCGGCCGTTTGCAGCCCTGCCGCTCGGCCAGGTTCACCTGCTCATAGCGCATCCACCGGATTCATCCTTCCCCAGCGACCACGCGTCAGGGGCCGGAGCCTTTGCGGTGGGCATGTGGCGGGCGCCGGGGCGGAGCGCCCGGTGGGTCTTCCTCGTGACCGCCCTGCTGGTGGGCGTCTCACGCCTGGTAGCCGGGGTGCACTGGCCGACCGATATTCTCATGTCGTGGATCCTGGGCGGCCTGTGCGCCTGGGTAGTGTTTACCCTGGCCCGGCCCCTGGGACCGGTCATCGATTGGGTGTTGGGTGTGTACGCGGCCGTGGAGTCCCGGCTATTCGCGCAGCGATAGCACTGGAGGTTGCTTCCTCCCGAAGACGAGCGGCCTGCAGCGCCAGTAACTGGTGGCGAAATCAGCCCCCCGGCGGAGGGCACCGCACGCAAAGAGGGAACTCCTGGAAAACAGGCAACTGCGCCTGCCCGGGAGTTCCGCTTTGTCGCTTTGGAGGTGGCCCGCGTGAGCCGTCTGATGCAGGTGGTGCCGGTCGTTCTGCTCCTTGTGATCCTGGGCATCCTGCTGTCCCAAATGGCTGAGGTAATCACCGCCCAACCGCCCCAGACGAGGCCGGTCCATGCGACCAGTCCGCTCTGCCGCTCCGGCGCCCCGCTGGCCGGCGTGTACAACCCATGGCGGCTGCGGGTTGTCGACAGTTGCATCACCGTCACTGGGCACATCGTGCGGGTTGCACGGATGGCCGACGGCGACTACCACATTGATGTGAAACTGGATGCCCCTTTCGCCGGGCTGGTGAACCGGCGGAACGTGTCGAAGCAGGGTGGATCGCTGGTCACCGAGATCGTGCCGGTGGACCAGACCGGGATTGCAACCCCGCACGTGGGGGATCACATCGAAGTCACCGGTGTGTATGTGCTCGACAAGCTGCACGGCTGGATGGAGATCCACCCGGTCTGGGGGCTCAAGGTGGTCTGATGCCGGACGAGGAGGGAGCACATGTGTTTGACCTCAGCGTGATCAGTCTGCTGTTTAACGTGGGCGTGGGCTTGCTGAACGTGTTTGCCCTGGGCGTCTTCACGGGATACCTGACCAGGCGGGTCCTGCAGATCCGTCCCGCGTCCTGGTCGGAACGGTATACGCGGTTCGTGCTGTGGCTGGCGGCGATCACCGTCCTTGTCTCGGACGTGCTCCTGATCCTGGAGGCCATCGATTGAGCGCCCCTCACCGCCGGGACGGTGGGGTGCGGTATCTCACGTGGTGAGATACGTGATCGACATGGGCGTCGTGCCGGTGCCGACCGCGAAGCCGCAGTGCTGGTAAAACCCCACTTCCGCATCGTAGGAAATTAGCACCTTCCGGGCGTAGTCCTGGTATTTCTCCAGCATCAGCGCAACCAGGGTCCTGCCGATGCCGTGGCCCTGGTATTCTGGACGGATCAACACGTACGGAAAGTACGCATTCATGATGCCGTCG
>DAHVXO010000329.1 GCA_027356675.1 Symbiobacteriaceae bacterium
ACCTGTTTCTGCTCTTCGTGGGCACCTGGCTTGAGACCGCGGCAGCGCTGACGATCCTCGTGCCCGTGCTGGCGCCCATCGGCAAGCAGATTGGCATCAACCCCGTGCACTTCGGGGCGATCGTTGTGCTGAACCTGGTCATCGGCCTGATGACCCCACCGGTGGGATCCAGCCTGTTCGTGGTCTGTTCCGTGGCCAAGATGTCGTTGGAGCGGCTGAGCAGGGCGATGTGGCCCTTCATCCTGGTCGCTGTGGCGGTCCTGCTGCTGGTCACCTACGTCCCCGCAGTCACCCTCTGGCTGCCGCAGATGCTGATGCCTAAATAAGGCTGCACTTCAGCCTTCTATGCCTGCTCGGAATTCGTTCATTATAATGAGCAGGATTAAATTGCCCGGTGTTTAACCCTTATACTGGTACCGGTAACCAGATCCTGGCCCGCCCGAACTTCTGCAGAAGGAGGAGATATGGTAGTGAACCTTTCTGTCCGCAAGATTGTCGTCACCGGTCTCATGGGCGCCATCGCGATCTTCCTGGCTGTGACTCGATTGGGCTTCATCCCTGTCCCCAACGTTTCTGGGAGCGCAACGATCATGCACGTTCCGGCAATTCTCGGTGCCGTGTTGGAGGGGCCGGTCGTCGGACTCCTGGTTGGCGGCATTTTTGGCGTATTCTCCTGGCTCCAGGCGACCAACGCACTGTTCGCTGATCCCCTGGTTGCTGTTTTGCCCCGCCTTTTCATCGGCGTCACAGCGTACTATACCTTCGTCGCGCTGAAGAAGAACAACTGGCTGGCTCTCACCATGGCTGGTATTGTTGGGACCCTGACCAACACCATCCTGGTGCTGGGGATGGCCGTCCTGCGGAAGTACCTGCCCCCTGCTATTTTGATTACGATTTTGCCGCAGGCGATCGCCGAGGTTGTCATCGCCGTGATCCTGACCGTGGCCATAGGTCTTGGCGCTCAGCGGATGCGCAGCGGCGGCTCCGGCACCGGCTCCTCAGGCGAGAAGCGGGCCGTCTAGGTCTGCGCACAACTGAAGCGTACCGAAGCGGCTGCATATCGACCTCGGCCGGTATGCAGCCGCTCCCCTTGCGGAGCCCCACCCTTCTCCCGAAGGAGCAGAGCACGTTGATCAAGATCACGAACCTGCATCATACGTATAATGCGCACACGGAGACCCCCGTGCACGCACTCCGGGGCGTCTCCTTGGAGTTCAGGCCCGGGGAGTTCGTGGTATTGTTTGGACACAACGGCTGCGGCAAGTCGACGCTGGCCAAGCACCTTAACGGCCTCCTCATGCCCACGGAGGGCGATGTGGAGGTCGAAGGGCTCAATACCAAGTCCAAGGAGCACCTCTGGGATATCCGCCAGAAGGTGGGCATGGTCTTTCAGAACCCTGACAATCAACTCATCGCCACCGTCGTGGAAGATGATGTGGGATTTGGCGCCGAGAACCTGGGCGTGGAGCCGGCTGAGATCCAGCGCCGTACCGACTGGGCGATGGACCTGCTGGGCATCAGCGACCTGAAGAAGAAGGCGCCGCACATGCTCTCAGGCGGCCAAAAACAGCGCGTCGCCATCGCGGGGGTACTGGCGATGCAATCCCAATATGTCGTGCTGGACGAACCGACCTCGTTGCTGGACCCGGAAGGGCGCCACGAGGTCATCAGCGCCGCCGTGCACCTGGCGCGGCGCGAAAGGCTCGGCGTGGTCGTGATCACGCATTTCATGAGCGAAGCGATCGAAGCGGACAGGGTGGTCGTGATGGAGGACGGCCGCGTGGTGCTGGATGGCACCCCGCGGGAGGTCTTCGCCCACACGGAGGAACTCCGTCAACTGCGCCTCGACGTGCCGGCGGTCACCCAGGTGGCGGCCAGGCTGCGCGACCGCGGCGCCCCGCTTCGTGCCGACATCCTTTCCGTAGAGGAGCTACTGGCAGCGCTATGTCCATCGTCGTAAGTGGCCTGGAACACACATACCTGCAGGGCACGCCCTTTGAGGCGAAGGTGCTGCATGGCGTCGACATGGAGATCCAGGACGGCGAGTTCTTAGGGCTGATCGGCCCCACACGCTCCGGCAAGTCCACCCTGGCTCAGTTTCTCAATGCCCTGTTTATCCCGAAGACCGGCAAGGTCGTCGTCGACAACGTCGACACTAGCGCCAAGGGTGTTGACCTGATGGCCTTGCGCCAGAAGGTCGGCCTGGTCTTCCAGTACCCCGAACACCACCTCTTTGCCGAGACTGTTGGCAGGGACATCGCCTTCGGCCCCAAGAACCTGGGGTTGCCCATCGCTGAGGTGAAGAACCGGGTTGAGCAGTCGCTCATCGGCGTGGGGCTTGACCCCGACATCTTCTGGGACCGATACATTTTTGCGCTCAGCGGTGGGCAGAAGCGGCGCGTCGCCATCGCCGGCGTGCTCGCCCTGCAACCCAAGGTCCTCGTCCTGGATGACCCCACGGCGGGCCTGGACCCCCGTGGCCGCGACGAGATCCTCACCACCGTACGGGAGCTTCACCGATCCAGCGGCAGCACCACCATCCTGATCTCCAACAGCCTGGAGGACGTGGCTGCACTGGTCGATCGGGTGATCGTCATGGACAAGGGACGGGTCATTGCCTCCGGCTCCACCCGCGCCATCTTCAGCCAGATCGAGCTGCTCCGCTCCATCGGCCTGGGCGTCTTGCCCACCGTGGAGTTGATGCACGGCCTGCGCAGCCGTGGCTACGACGTACCGCTGGACGTGCTCACGCCCGATGAGGCGGCTGAGGTGCTCCTGGGTCTGAATCTGCCCGGGCTGGCCGGCCTTCCGGCAAACGCAGCGGCCGCCGGGCAGGAAGGGGGTGCCCGCTGATGGAACTGGCGCGCGACGTTACGCTGGGCCAGTATGTGCCGGGCGATTCCTTCATCCACCGGCTGGATCCGCGCACGAAGATCATCGGATGGACGATCCTGGCAATCCTCATGTTCATGGCCAAGAGCTTCGTCGGCATGGGCGTCTTTGCCGTCCTGATCATGTCCCTGATCTTCATTGCGCGGCTTCCCTTCGGTTACGTGCTGGGCGGCCTGCGGCCGATGATCGGCTTCCTGCTCTTTCTGTACGTCTTCCAGATCCTCTTCTCCGGGAGTCTCTATCCCGATGCCACGCACGTGGTCTGGGAGTGGACCATCTTCAAGGTAACGACGGAGGGCATCTACCTCTCCTCCCTGGTCCAGGTGCGGGTCGTGATCCTGTACCTGTCCGTGACGATCCTGACCCTGACCACCTCGCTGGTGGAGCTGACAGACGGCACGGAGAACCTGCTCTCGCCCTTGCAGAAGTTCGGCATGCCCGCCAACGAGCTTGCCATGGTGGCGGCGATCTCCGTCCGCTTTGTGCCAACCTTGATCGAGGAGCAGGAGAAGATCATCAAGGCGCAGATGGCCCGGGGCGCCCGGCTGGACATGACCAACGCCATCGCCCGCACCAGGGCGCTGGTGCCGATCCTGGTCCCGCTCTTCCTCAGCACCCTGCGCCGGGCCGAGGAGCTTTCCGTGGCCATGGAGTCACGCTGCTACCGGGGCGGCCGGGGCCGCACCAAGCGGCGCCAGCTGCGGCTGACGGGGATCGACTACCAGGCCTGGGCGATGCTTGCCCTCTTCAGTGTGCTGATCCTCTTCCTGCGCTACGGCACGCAGCTTCCATGATGGCTTGGTATCAGGAGGGAGCGCTCATGCTGAATGCGATCACGGCGGTAGCAGGCATCCAGGTGGGACATGCCACGGATCCGGACGGGCTGACGGGCTGTACCGTCATCCTCTGCCCGGAGGGGGCGGTCGTCGGTGTCGACGTGCGCGGGAGCGCTCCCGGCACCCGGGAGACGGACCTGTGCCGCCCCGGCCATCTCGTGGAGAAGGCGCATGCCGTTGTGCTTTCCGGCGGGAGCGCCTACGGGCTTGCGTCGGCCACCGGAGTAATGCAGTGGCTGGAAGAGAGGGGGATCGGCTTGCCCGTGGGCGTGGGCGTCGTGCCCGTCGTCCCGGCGGCCGTCCTGTTTGACCTGTTCCTGGGCGACCCATCGGCGCGGCCGAGCGCCGCCATGGGCTACCAGGCGGCGTCCGCCGCCGCCCCCGGCCCGGTGACGGAAGGCAACGTGGGTGCCGGTACCGGCGCCAGCGTGGGCAAGCTCCTGGGGCCTCATCTGGCCACCAAGTCGGGCATCGGCACCGCAGCCGTCCAGCTCGCGGGCGGCGTGGTGGTGGGCGCGATCATCGCTGTCAATGCCGTGGGCGATGTGTATGACCCGGCCACCGGCAAGATCCTAGCGGGGGCTCGGAGCGATGACGGCGGCTTTGTGAACATCACCCGCACGCTTCTGGGCGGCGGCGACACCATGGCCTTCGGCGGTACCAACACCACCATCGGCTGCGTGGCGACCAACGCCACACTTACCAAGGAGCAGATCAACAAGGTGGCGCAGATGGCCCATAACGGCCTGGCGCGCACCATCGATCCGGTTCACACCATGTACGACGGCGACACCCTGTTCGCACTGAGCTACGGGGATCAGCCAGGCGATGTGACGGCGATCGGCACCGCCGCCGCGCTGGCGGTGGAGCGGGCTGTGCTGCGGGCGGTGATCACCGCCCACGCGGCTGGGGGACTGCCCGCCCACGCCGACCTCTCCAAGTATCGGACTCCCCAATAAGGAGACTTACCGAATATGCAAGACACGACCACTTCCATCGAACTCGTTCAGAAGCACCTGGATACCGACCGATTGATAGAACTGACCCGAGAGTTGATCCGCATCGACAGCGTGTACCGCCCCGCCGAGGGCGTCAGCGAGGAGACAGTGGCACATTACGTCGCCGACACGCTACGCTCCTGGGGCTTCGAGACCAAGCTGGAGTATGCCGCTCCCGGGCGTCCCAACGTGATGGCCACGTTGGACGGGAACGCCCCTGGCAAGACCCTGCTCTTCGAAGGTCACACCGATGTGGTCACCGAGGGCGACCCCAGCGCTTGGACCTACCCGCCTTTTGAAGCGCTGGTGGTGGGTGACCGGATTTACGGTCGGGGCGCCTGCGACACGAAGAACAACCTGGCCGCGGCCATGGTGGCCGCCAAGGCGATCAAGGACGCCAGCGTCCCCTTCAGGGGTCAGATTCGCCTGGCCGTCCCCGTAGACGAGGAGTCGATGATGATCGGCATCAAGCAGATGATCCGCTCCGGCTGGTGTGACGGCGTCGACGGGGCCATCATCTGCGAGCCCGAGGAGAACCAGCTCTGCATCGAGCAGAAGGGCGCCATCCGGATCGCGATCCGCGGCTACGGCAAAATGGCCCACGGGGCGATGCCCCGCTCCGGCGTCAACCCGATTCCGCCGCTGGCGGAGATGGTGACCCGGTTCATGCGCCTGGAGGCCGACGAGTGCCAGCGGCACGGGGAGAACCCGCTGCTGGGCTGGCCTAGCGTCACCCCGTCGATCTTCGCGGGCCCGGAGACCGGGGAGCCGCAAATCAACGTGGTACCGGCCCAGGCGCTACTCACCCTGGACATTCGCACGCTCCCGAGCCAGGACCACGACTACCTCGTCCGGACGATTCAGTCCATTGTCACGCAAGTTGCTGCCGATGTCCCTGGCTTCCGGGCGACGCTTGAGGTGATTGAGGACCGACCCTGCACGAAGACCGCCAGGGAGGACCCGGTGGTAACCGCCTCTGCCAAGGCCTACCGCATGGTGACGGGCAAGGAGCCCCGGTACAACGGCGTACCCGGCGCCACCGACGGCACCTTCCTCTGGGCCTGGAAGCAGATCCCCATCGTCACGTACGGCGCCGGCAACCGGACCGTACCGCACCAGGTGGACGAGTACGTCGACATCCCCGAGCTGATTGAAACTGCGAGGATCTACGCCGCCGCAGCGCTCCTGTTCCTGAACGAAGCGTGATCGCAGGGCCAACATATCGGGGGGCTGGTTATCATGAAGCGGATTGCAGTGCTGCCCGGCGACGGAATCGGGCCGGAGGTAGTGGCCGAGGCGGTCAAGGTTCTGAAGGTGGTGGCGGCGCGCTACAACCTGGCGTTTGCGCTCACACAAGCCCTGGTGGGTGGCACGGCGTATGACCTTGAGGGCCATCCGCTGCCGCCGGAGACCCTGGCGCTGGCGCGCAGCAGCGACGCGATTCTCTTTGGCTCCGTGGGCGGCGACAAGTGGGATTCGCTACCGCTGAACGTGCGGCCGGAGCAGGCAATCCTGGGGCTGCGCAAGGAGCTGGACCTGTATG